>JAJSZW010000085.1 GCA_030262895.1 Deltaproteobacteria bacterium
GCGTTTGAGTTCATAGCAAAATTCAAAAGGTTGTTTCGAGTTTATTCCTTTTAACTGAAGTGGTATAGTTGTAGTGGACACCTTGAAAAGCATGTTATAAGAACCAGCTTCAAGGAGGTGTCCAATGACCCAAAAACGAAAGCACTATTCAAAACAATTCAAAATCAATGCGGTTAAACTGGTAACCGAACAACTATACACCGTATCCATTCGTTTTTGGGGATACAAAACTCCAAATATTTTTGAGAGTAATTTTACTTTGGCAAAAGTCGCTTAACTGGGTGTCCGTTTTTACTTGACCAGATCACTCGCTCCAGGAAAGTTTTGATGGGCAGTTTAGGTAGCAAAGCACAACTTCATCCACACGATCAACAATCGAACTGAACCCTAATATCTCATCATCTGGATGGGCTGAAACGACAATTGATTTTTCGAAATTATTTTCAGAACTCATCAGTATTATAAATTTTTAAATAAGCCTTTATAGACTGCTTTTCCAATCGCCTTTCTTGCGATAGCTGGTATAACTTTTTGGTAAGCTGATCTTAATCCGGAAAGCTCCGGAGCGATGGATCCGCTTGTTTGTCGATCTTCATTAAATTGACTTTTCCAAATATTTATTGCGGATTGATCTATTACTACATCTGTTTTCCAAATATTATTTATCTTTTCCTCGAGCTTAGAGGAGACATCTTTTCTTTGAACAACGGGTAAGTTAAAGTCCCTACCCATTTCTGTAGCCCTATTATCCACTGCAATAATAAGAGTTCTTTGTTTGTGTTGCAAAGCCCGAATCCCGCCATGCAATCTTGTACCTACATGATCCAGCACTTCTCCCTGGAGAAGATGGTCCAGTGCCTCTAAGGACGGATCAACAAAAACAAGCCTATTGCCACATATTGTTTTTGCATATTCACAATCCCTATAATTCTGCGGCCAAAAAAAGACAGTTGAATAATTCTTCTCTACTATATCAAATAAGAGTTTGTCATCTTCTGGATTCTGCTTATATGAGGTAAATGTAAGTAACGCATTTTCAGCTTTTGATTGCGGAATATCCGCACAATGCTCAGCACTCAGCCGCCAAATTGAAGGGCAGCCTGCATTTAACACATTAAATCCCAATATTTTCAAGTGATTTAATGTATATGAATCACGTACTTCATGAAAGCAGTCCTTTCTGAGAACCTTATTCAAAAGGGTTTTAGTATAAAGATTCGGAGGAAACGGCTGATATTGCCACCATCCGAGCCCCATCAAAATGACACCTCTCAACCATAGCATGTCTTTAAAGTGAAGGCGCCATCCACAGGTACGACGGTTATTCATATTCGAACTAAGCAGATTCGCACCACCTAAGAATACATAATCTGCGTGCCTAACAAGCTTTCTACCAAAATACATATATTCCATAGCCGGAACTTGATAAAAGAAATCTCTTGGGAATATATCTCTCAATTCTTTAAGAACCGCGTCCATAATTATTAGATTCCCAGTATTTGTGCCATTGATCGAAGTATCTAGAACGACTATCTGTTTCATACCGTTGCTCCAGTCTAAAGTGCTTTATATCAATTGTGTTTGTTTATTGTGTCTGCCCTTCATCAGTTTACGTAACCGCGTTCGAAAGGCAACCTTCTTTCTGATTCTATGAATAAAACGCTGCTCTATATTTAGTGCTCGCCTGTTTCTTTTTACACATTTATTCAATGCATTTACCCATGATTCAGCAATAGACAACTTCCTCGCTTGACATAAAATCTCTTCAAGATAATATAAAATGTTATCCTGTAATCGATTTAACGTCAAAATCTGATCATCTTTTACATCTTGTTCAAAACATTCCGGCAATCCAAACCCCATGACACGAAAACTCAAAATCGTACGAATACACTTTTCACATCGACCACAATTTCGATCATGTTCGGTTCCCTCATAACAGACACGCAATAATTTCCATGCTTCCTGCCATTCTGATATTTCACGGATCTTCTCGCGACGAATATAGGCCGCACCATCATGAAGTATTCGAAAAGAATCACTTGAAAAAAGATGGTCGGTTACTGGGTTTGACCCAAAAGGAACATGAAGTCTATTATATGGCGCAGAACTTCCGATGAGTCCCTTTGAAAAACCGCCTTGCAACATCATAAGGCATGAGGCTATTCCAGCACCATGTGTATCAGTCCAAAGCCGTCCAATCTCCTTAAAATTAGTTGCCATAGGAATCATCTCGATATCAAGGCTATTCAGTAGGGTTTTTGATTTATTAGCTGCCCGTTTAAAAACATCATCTTGATCCAGCGGGATATCAAACCCTTGAATCATTAACCCTGTCTGTAAATCTTGTTTTAACCTTCCGCAAGCCCCCTTTTTATGACGCCAGGCAGTAAAACACGAATCTACTCCGCCTGAAAATGTAACAATAGCTGCATCAGAATTCGCCTTTGCTTGTTCTTTTTCCACATCTGCAGTAATTTCGATCTTGGAGTATCGATGTGGTAGCCAACACATCCAAGCTTCCTGAAATTCATCCATATTTCTCAAAAGAGAAGGTGAAACTTCACCGTGAACAATAAGGTCCAGCGATTCACCCATTGCACTGAAGATTGTTCCGACCACAAATGGGTCGCAAGATTTTGTTAGAAGATGGCGATATTCAACTGGAACTTTATACCATAAGAAGATTCGTTCCTGGTTTCTCTTTTCAATCGTAGCTCTGGCAACTGTAAAGCCATCTTTGTCAACACGATTTTCCATCCATAGGTGAATTTTAGAGGTCATTTTGTCTCCCAATAGCAAACAATGCTATCTACAAAAATCATTGTTATGAATTTTAAAAATAATCCTTTGTCAATAGCATGAATCCAAGCAATGATTTTATGCCTGACGCATCACTGATCCCGCCTTTTAAGTTAAGTTTTACATTAGGAGCAGGTAATATCTCTTTCAAAATATCTTTGTTAAAAAAGTGAAAAACATTTTCACGATAGGATTCTGCCTGATGCCGAACTGCCAACCACCCTGGCCCGTTGATGTTATAGATACGATAATAGCGACGTCGCTCGATATTTTCCTTTTTCTTTAAAAAAGAGTACATCCGATTCAAAGGTCCTATACGATATTTAAGATGCTTTGCAAGCAGATGACGAAGTCGAGGGTGAAGGGGTTCTGTATTGTAATTATTGCGGTCAAGGGGAAGCGCAGCCAAATTCGGAAACCGTTTGCAGACTATTTCTTGCTGAGCTCTTCGATCTGCAATTGTTGCAGCAGGCATAGCACCTGCACTTTCCAATACATTTCGGTCAAATATTGGAGACACAGGCCAGGCACCGAAAGAAAGCCGCCACAGTATGGGCCCAACATGATATCGTTGTCTGTGATACAAGTTAAAACACCATGCCCTTTGGGACTCTATATCGGAATACCCTTCATAAACCTTTTGAATACGCGATTTCATCTCTTCAATAGCATCTCCGAATACTTCCTTTCTCAGAAGTTCTTTTAGAAGGTCTATGCGGATACCATAAGCATTTATACTATTAAAAAATGACTCAAAGGACATGGTATTCGAAGATGGAGAAAGCGCCCAGTTAATGTATCTTGTACCAATAACAGCATCTAATGTGTAACCTGTGAAAACCCTGTCTGCAGAATTTCTTAAGTATGGATGTATTCCCCAGCTATGAATCGTATTGAAACCATTTGCACCATGTTCCCACCGGCTTTGAAGTTCTGCGAATAACGGATATTGATTAGAGGCAATTTCGATCACTTGATGACGGAACGATAGATTTTGAGCAACCTTTGACGCACATTTCACCTCTAAATCCTTATGCTCACCAAGTGTTAATGCTTCGACATCAGCATTTTTTGCTTTAAGATATCCGGCCAGCATCCTGGAGTCCAAACCTCCTGAAAGCATAAGATTGTATGTAGTTCCGCTGGAAATATTATAGGTAATAGCCTCATCAATCGCTTTGTCTAAAATATCCACATGATTAGAAAACGGAAGGCTGAAATACTTTTTTGAGACCGGAAAGTCATACTGTAAAATTTCCTTGGGCACAGAACCGGTTTGCCAAACGAGAAGTCTCCCCGATTCCAAGCGTTTCACTCCTTTTAACAATGTTTCACCATTGAAAATATGCATCGAAATGAGGATGCTGACAAGGCCTATCGGATTGAATTCTTTTTCAAAAACAGGGTGAAACTTGAACAATTCTGAACTTGATCCTAATAATAAAACATCTCCTTTCGTATAATAATATACGGGAAAGATCCCCAGAAGATCTGCTCCTGCAATTATGCCGTACTTTCGAGAATAAGTTAGGCCAGCATAAAACCCATCAAAAGCGGGTGGTTGGTTATCGCCTCTATTATTCCACATACCCCGTATTTTTTCGGCATCGATTCTCTCATGTTCATTTCCGTAAAACGCATCTCCCCATATAATACTAGCTTCCTTTTCGTTGGAAAAAAAGCTAATCGGTGCTTTTGTTGTTGCAGCCCAAACCGAATGGAAATCTCCTGAAATACATTCATTTTGGATCAATCCGTCTACAGGAGATAAATTCGGTTTTATCTGATTCAAAAAAATTGTCCGTCGTTTTTCATCAGCATCGACAACGACGATAAAATTAGCCATTAAAAGCCTCCGGTGAAAAAAACTGTCTAAATACCTATAAAAAAGATTAAATAGATAAGGTGGGGGGGTGAAACAAAAGAATATATATATAGCATTGCCTATGTCAGATTGTTTTTTTAGGCATTATCCTATCCTCCAGGAATGATCAACCAATGCCGTTGAAAATCTCATTGGCGGTGTGAATTGAGTCTTGTAAAAATTGCTTGTTTCGATATCAAAAATACAAGCCGTGGGTACAGCATCCAGGTTTCCGATATTATCGCTTGCAGCAATAGAAACCTTATAATTACCTAGGGGAAGGGGTAGTTTAGGTATATTGCATATTACCTTCCCCTCACCTTTTGGAACCTGATAAAGCTGCCCATTTGTTCTAACATTACAGTGTGTTACGGCAATTCCCATTTGATTGAAAATAGTCAGAACAAATTGGATATTCGACAAATCCTCTTTACTTTCAAATTCTAGCACGATGTCTACAGGATGCCCGGCAATCGGCATGTTAATGCGGTTACCATCCTGGCTTTGAAAATATGCAGCAGCAAATCGAAGGCGCCCATCTCCGCTTCTTGTTGGTGCATCTCGAAGATTCATATTGTCAACATGAACAAAAAGTGTTGAAAGATATTGCTCTACCATTTCTCTGGATGGACCTTCTGCGGCAATTTGACCATTTTTCAAAATGATTGCTCTTGAACAAAGATCAATAACAGCTCCCATGTTGTGGCTGACAAACAACACTGTTCGGCCTTCTTGTGTATGATACCGCATTTTTCCAAGGCATTTTCTTTGAAAGTCGGCATCACCCACTGCCAGGACTTCATCTATAATTAAAATCTCAGGTTCAAGATGAGCGGCTACTGCAAAGGCAAGTCGAACCTTCATACCGCTCGAATAGCGTTTCACCGGTGTGTCAATAAATTTGATGACCCCGGAAAAGTCAACAATCTCGTCATATTTTTTTTCTACCTCTCTTTTCCTCATCCCAAGAATTGTTCCGTTCAGAAAAATATTTTCTCTTCCGGTCAATTCTGGATGAAATCCTGTACCAACCTCTAGAAGGCTTGAAACCTTACCGCGTATCTCAGCACTGCCACTTGTAGGATCCGTAATTCTGGATAGTATTTTCAGCAAAGTTGACTTTCCGGCGCCATTTCTACCAATAATTCCTGTAACTTCGCCCCTTTTTACATTAAAAGAAACATTTTTTAGAGCCCAAAGAATATCTGAAGAATCATCATCAAATTTGTATAATGAGCGATATTTTTTAAAATTTTTAAATGGGCTTTTTATAAAATCAAATATTGCCCCCCCTATGCTGTCGTGAATATCCTCTTTTATACCGATTCTGTATCGCTTACTTATATTTTCTACTTTGATTGCTATGTCTTTTGAATTCATTTAGTTTTTTCACCAATATTTTAGAAATAATTTTATATAACATCTACAAAAAACCGTTCCATCCGCTGGAAATACATGGCTCCGCCAATGAAAAGGATAACAGCTACGGCCATTCCCGGTAATATAAATTGCCAAGGGATGGGTGTGCCCAGAAAACAGGCCCGATATCCTTCTATAACACTGACAATGGGATTTAAAGAATAGATAATACGATATTTTTCAGGTATCGATGAAGCGGAATAGACGATTGGTGCCGAATACATGAGCATCCGTACTACAAAGGTCATGGCATGTTTTACATCACGATATCTTATGGCAAGAGCAGACAACCAGAAACCAATCCCCGCGCTGATGCTCATCATCAATAATAAAAGGAAGGGAAATAAAAGCAAATTCCATGTTGGCATAACCCGGTAATAGATAATTATTGCTATGAGGAGCATAATGGAGATCCCAAAGTCAACCAACTTGGCAAGCACTGGTGTGATCGGAAATATTAACCTCGGAAAATAAACTTTTCCAAGCATCCCCTGACCCTGTACAAGACTTTGACTCGATTGTGTCATAGCCTGCGAAAGATAGGTCCAGGGGATGACAGCTACGGAAGCAAACAAAACATACGGAATTCCATCTGTCGGTACTTTTGCAACGCGATCAAAAATAACTGTAAAGACAACAAGTTGTATCGTGGGTTGCAAAACTGCCCATGAAAATCCTAAAATGGTTTGGGCATACATAACCTTAATGTCACGCCATACCAGGAAGATAAAAAGATCTCTGTATTCTGCGAGCGCTTTGAAATCTATAAAATTCCACTTGGATGACGCCTTAATAATCATCGGTGACTCATTCTGGTTCATTCTCTTGATCATCTGGTTTGCTCTCCACTGACAAAACTTATACAAGAGGGAGGACTTGCAAAAATACGGCAGGATTTCCGAAGTCCGGCAATTGCAAGACTACTCCATGCAGTGCTTTACTGATATCACCATGGAGTAATGTGCCTGTTTTCCACTTTGTTTGAGATTTTAAATTAGTAAGAAATTAAACAAGGGCCCTGTGGTTAAGAGCTCTTCGATTAGGGGAAATGTCTTTTATAATAAATCCTATTGAAATTTTTGATTGCTTAAGATCTGTTTAAGTTTTTCAATGTGATAATCTCGTGTTTCCACTTTGTGGCCAGGGCTGATCGTGCGAAGCACAGATTTGACTTTATATTTCAACACGATTTGATTGTAAGCATTATCACAAACACGCATAGGGTTGCCGATACTCTCAATACGTTCCTTCTCCTCCTCCTCCTCCTCCTCAAAAAATATCTTATCATCAAGAGCGATCAGGAGCAATTGACGGATGCTTTGATGGTTCACAATGGCTCCGGCACGGACAATATTTGCTCGTGTAATTGGGTCACCATTCTGATACAACTGCAATAAAGGGTCAATCGCTTCATCGGGAAACATTTCGAACACTTTGCTGGAAACGTAAACAGCAATTCCCCGGCTTATAACCTCACCGTCCTCGGACTGCTGATATGTTTGCTGTTTCATTGCATTCAAAGCAAACGCCACCGCTGCCTTCTGTCTATGCTGAAATGCATAATAGACGGCTTTGTTTAGAAACTTCTCGTTGGTCAGTATGTCGACGCTCATAAGACGGTCAAAAGCCTGAGGAACGGAAAGGCTTTCGAGCCCCTGAATGGTTTTTTCTTTTTTCGTATCCAAAATGTAATTGATGTCAGGCTGCACAGGCTTTTTAGCGATTACGGGAGTATTCAGGCAGCTTAATATTACACAAATCATTATACAATAAACCAGTGTTTTTGAACCTATCATTATACAACCTCCTTGTTGACGGCCGAATGAAGCTCCCCGCAGCAGAGCTGCGAGGAATTCTTTTGATTAAAAAAATCTGACGCCAAAACTCATTTTTTTAATGATCATCCTGTCAAAATCAGTCCCATACGAAATGGCCGGTTACCTGCTAATCAACTGGCTGCTCAAAGGGCGGTCTGTCAAAATAGTAGTAATCAAATATTGGATCTAAACTTTGGAGATCCTGCCATACCTCATAATCCTTTTTGCCTTCCAAGTATGACCTCAAGTAAACCAATAGCGGCAATGGCCCCGTTGAACTTGTGTTAAGCGAATAAAACATTTTTCCACGCTTGAACGTATCCGTAAAATAGTGTCCGCTGTCGCAGCCGACATACAGCAAACGGCTGTATTTAAAGTCGTTCGGATCGATGTCCAAATCATTCACAAAAAGCAGTGTTTTGCTCCGGTAATGCGTTTTAGGATAGTCCACATTATCGATAGTTTTGTCAAAGAGACTGACCCGTATAAAGTTGGGCTTTGTCTCCGTACTTGTCGATCCATCCGAATCGATGACCGTAAGAGTCGCCGTATAATTACCGGTTGTTTCGTAGATGTGCGTTGGGTTTTGTTCTTCACTGGTGTACCCGTCACCAAAATACCATAGCCAAGACACAATGTCACCGGAACTTATGTCGCCGAAGCGCGCTTCAAAAGGGGCTAACCCTTCCTGGGCCGAGATAGCCCTAAATTCTGCCCTGAGAATGGGGCCAGGGTGACTGTCAGCGCCAACCACGATATAGTCAGTTTTCGTCACCGTATCACTTCCCAAAGGACCGTAAACCGTGAAGCTCACCGTATAAGTCCCTGGCTGGTCGTAAATATGCGTGATGTAATCACGCGTACTGTTGGTATCGCCATCACCAAAATCCCAAAACAGCGCGCTCACTTCGCCAACATTCTCTGAATCAAAAGTAACTTCCAAGGGAGCCACACCGCTTCTGACCCGAGCATTGAAGTCAGCTGACAACACCTCTGGAGGATTGTCTACATGCTCAAGTCGGATAGCATCTCCTACTACATTTCCCGTTGTTGTGTCATCCGTTAGTATCACAGAGTATTCACCGATATCAAAGAAGAATTCACCCAATTCATTCCACTGCTCCCCATTGAGCCGCTGGTTAACCTGAATCGTGGTGCTGACATTATCGAAGGTAATAGGATTGCTGTGGTATACCGTATAGGGGGCATTGTTGCTTCTGGTCTGCGAAGCTGCCCACCATGCTTTAATTTTGTAGTAGCCCGCAGTGGGGATGTCAAACATCCATCTCATTTGGTCATCTCCCTGTCCAGCGAAAGAGTAAACGTAGTTCTCCAAATAATAACCCGGATAGGTTTGCGATTGTCGCCAGTCACCTACAACCTCCACGGATGGCTTCCAAGGTGTCGGATTGGTGATGAAATACTGCTGATCATCAGGATTTGATGCGACCGGTTCAATGCCATCTGGAGAATACCAGGCCGGACCACTCCAGTCAGGGAATCGTTCGATTGCTCCGTGGCGAACATTTTCAATTTTGTGGTGGGTGGGATCTCCTAGGACTTGGTAAGTTATATAATAGTTGTATGCAGGATCGCCGTCGCCAAAAACGTACGGCATGATGCCGCTGCTTCCGTCCTTAAAAATGGGCCACCAGATTGGATATGCTTGGCCTGTTCTCATTCCCCTAACGCTAACATGAACCCATTTGGATGAGTAATTGAAAATACGGTCGTCATCGATATATTGAATGTCATCGATAAGTTGATCATGAAACTCATTGGCTGTTGCAAACAACGCTCCCAAACCATAGTTTGAGTGGCCAAAGTAAAGGACGTGCGCGTCTTCTGTCATAAACGCCTGCCTCATCTCCTCGATGGAATTGCCGAAACGAATTTCAAAATTTTTATTTTGAGCCCCATTTCTGTATTCCCACACACCGTTATCTTCAATGGCCCCCAAATCTTGAAGCAATGAAGATACATCCTCCGTAGCGTCTACGGATGCATATCCTGGAAAAACAAAAATCTGCTCTGGCGGCGAAGGAGGAGGAACAGCTGTCATTCGCACCGCATCTGCACAGGTACTTGATGGACCAGGCTGGGATGTTATGGCTATGTCGTAACTTACACCTGCTTCAAAATTGAATGCGCCGATACTGTTCCATTGGCTTCCATTAAGCTGCTGGTTGATATCGACTTCCGTTGAGCCTGCAGCATGCTCAATTATCACCGGTACATTCGTGCTGCGTGAGGACCATGTAGTCCACCACATGCCAACATCATAATAACCGGAAACGGAAGGGGAGAAGGTCCATCTGTAGATACTTCCGTCTCTACTCCATACAGAGTTCGTTCCATACCATCCAGGGGCTGACGAAACAGCCCAGGTACCTGTGTAGGAAGTCTCTGGGTCACCGTTGTCGATAATCACAGATCCCAGATCGGCCTCAAAGGTAGCGGCAATGGTATGATCGGCCGTGACATTGGTGAACGTGTAAGAGGCAACCGCGCCCACGGATGAGTCATCAACCAGAACTTCGGCGACATGGTAACCGGCAGCAGGTGAAATGTTAAACAACTGATCATCGCCCTCGTTGACCGTGACGACTCCGGTGGGCGTAATAGCGCCGTTTGCTCCTGCCGTAGCGGTAATGGTGTAAGTCGGAACCGAATCGGCCTCAAAGGAGGCGGTAATGGTATGATTGTCCGTAACATTGGTGAACGTGTAAGTGGCAACCGCACCCACGGTTGAGCCATCAACCAGAACTTCGGCGACATGGTAACCGGTATCAGGTGAAATGTTAAACAACTGATCATCGCCCTCGTTGACCGTGACGACTCCGGTGGGCGTAATAGCGCCGTTTGCTCCTGCCGTGGCGGTAATGGTGTGAGTCGGAACCGAATCGGCCTCAAAGGTAGCGGCAATGGTATGATCGGCCGTGACATTGGTGAACGTGTAAGAGGCAACCGCGCCCACGGATGAGTCATCAACCAGAACTTCGGCGACATGGTAACCGGCAGCAGGTGAAATGTTAAACAACTGATCATCGCCCTCGTTGACCGTGACGACTCCGGTGGGCGTAATAGCGCCGTTTGCTCCTGCCGTGGCGGTAATGGTGTGAGTCGGAACCGAATCGGCCTCAAAGGTAGCGGCAATGGTATGATCGGCCGTGACATTGGTGAACGTGTAAGAGGCAACCGCGCCCACGGATGAGTCATCAACCAGAACTTCGGCGACATGGTAACCGGCAGCAGGTGAAATGTTAAACAACTGATCATCGCCCTCGTTGACCGTGACGACTCCGGTGGGCGTAATAGCGCCGTTTGCTCCTGCCGTAGCGGTAATGGTGTAAGTCGGAACCGAATCGGCCTCAAAGGAGGCGGCAATGGTATGATCGGCCGTGACATTGGTGAACGTGTAAGAGGCAACCGCGCCCACGGATGAGTCATCAACCAAAACTTCGGCGACATGGTAACCGGCAGCAGGTGAAATGTTAAACACCTGATCAGCACCCTCGTTGACCGTGACCTCTCCGGTAGGCGTGATAGTGCCGTTTGCTCCTGCCGTGGCGGTAATGGTGTGAGTTGATATCGGTGCAAAAACAAAGCGGACCGCATCTGCACAGGTACTTGATGGACCAGGCTGGGATGTTATGGTTATGTCATAACTCACACCTGCTTCAAAAGGGTATGTATTGATTACATTCCACTGGCCGCCTTTTGCCTGCTGGTTGATCGGGACAGTATCCGTTCCTCCTAAGAATTCTATGGATACGGGGATATTCGTGTCCCTGGAAGAAAACTGCGTCCACCACATGGAAAATTCATAAGTCCCCGAAATCGGCGGTGTAAAGGTCCATGTATAGGTGTCACCATCCCTGCTCCAAAGCGAAGTTGCTGAAGGGTCATCGGGATCCCATGGATCGGCCCCACCCGATACACTCCAACTTCCCGTAAATGAAGTCTCGGAATCACCATTGTCGATAATTACTTCGTTAATCGTATCCTGCACGATTAATGTCTGGGTAACGGGCTCTGATTCGGCCCCATCATCATCAACTACCGTGAAAGATATGGTATGGATTCCCTCCGAAAGAGTCGTAGTGAATTCTATCTCAGAACTCGTTGCATCAGAGCTCAATTGACCAACTAAGCTGGAAGCCCAGCTCCACCCGGTTATCCCTCCGTCTATATCATCTCCATGCCCCTTGAATGTTATAACCGCATCCGTGAGAGCCGGATTGGGCGAAATGGACTCAATTGTAGCGACGGGTGACACATTTATATCCGGCTGATAGACAAACTTTACAGCATCAGCACTTGTACTTGTTGGGCCGGGCTGTGCTGTTACGGTTATGTCGTAACTTGCACCTGCTTCAAAGGGATATGTTGTCAGCAGGTTCCATTGTCCCCCAACCTGTTTTTGATTGATCAATAGCGTATCCGTTCCTCCCCAGTACCTTATCATAACAGGTACGCTATCACTCCTTGAGGGCCATTCCGTCCACCACATAGAGAAATCGTGATATCCTGAATCTGTTGGTGTAAAAGTCCATGTATAGGTATCGCCATCCCTGCTCCAGAGAGAAGTTGCTAAAGGGTCAGCGGAATCCCATGGATTGGCCCCGCCCGATACGCGCCAGGCTCCTGTAAAGGATGTGCCGGAATCCCCGTTATCTATAATGGTGTCCGCAAAAGCATTAATGGAACAAAGACTCCAAAACAGAATAAAAACGAACAGTATCACATAAAAAATATTCCTTCCCTTGCTTCTATTCATGGCAATAACCCTCCTTGAATTGTTGACGCTTTTCGCATCTGTATCTGATGTCATTCATCCTCATACAAGGTATGACGTCCAACGCTAAATACAAATCAAGCTTCGCCTCACTCCAACATGAAGGCATTTTCAGAGTAGTGTTGATCTCTATCGAGGGGTATTTCACTTATCCTCCATATATGACTTCGGTTTTACCTTGAACTTACCCTTTTCCTCCGAGAGACGCAATATATTTTGGATTCGAGAACCGTTTGGAAATTCGATCACGACATCGACCACAACATCACCATCAATCTCTTTAGCCCTTTCCGTACGGAACTTGGCATCTTGATAGTAATCTCTGAGAAATTGAGGATAATCTTTATTTTCTTCTAATAGCCTTTTATATTCATTGTATATAGCTGATGAGAGGTGTAATTTTATTGCGTTTATATCACCATCTTTTAACGACTTGAAAAAAGGATGAATTACATCCTTTTTTATTTCCTCATATAAAGAATCACTTAGCGGCATTTCTTCTGCATTGGATATAGCGGATAAAAGAATAAGCGAAAGAAAAGATAATATTAATGCAAGCTTTTTCATGATTGACTCCTTTATGGAATTAATGATTCAAGCCAATGATTAGCCATGGAATGGTAACCGTCGTTGTTGGGATGTAAGTTGTCTGCATACTCAAAATCATAGCGCTTACCTCCAGAGACATCCTCATTAAAGAGGCTATAAAAATCCGGTGGGGTTACCATTATATTGTTCTGAGGATCGTTTTTTAATTCGTCGATGACTTCATTATATTCCTTAATCAGAACGTTTCGTGCTCCTTCATCAGGGTTAGCATATGGTGTGCTATAGGTGCTGTCACCCAGGGCAATCGGAGGTTTACCTAAACACACTTCCTTCACTTCTGAATTAATTTCATCTATAATGTGTTGCATATTGTCTTTAAACGTTCCCGGATATCCTTGGTCAGTTGGGATTAATCCTTTACCACTGGGGACAGGGAGCCATGATCGTGCATCATTTGTCCCGAATTGTACAAAAAAACGCTGGCTTTCTGAATGCTTTGCAAGAATAGTTAAAATTGATTCACGTCCGTCTGATGAAGTTGCGCCACCCATCCCTTCATTAACTATGGTATGAGGAATATTTGATGCATCGGTTAAGAGGTTATTCAATATGGATTCGTAACCGGGGCCGCTATTTCGCCCATCCAGTGAAATATCGTCAGAAGAGTCGTCATCACCATAACCTTCAGTTATACTATCTCCAATAGCAACACAATAATGTCCGATTCCTACCTGTATGATTTGATCCTGCATATATGTTCCAGGTACCTCTAAATTTGAGCCATCTACGACGAACACATGCACAGTATGCTCTCTTTCGGTCAAACTAGTAAAGAGCACCTCATATGGTTCGGATGTGTCAATAATGCTTCGTTCATCTGATGTTCCTAAATCAATTATGAATTTGATTTTCCATGCCGGTTCTAAATTGATAGCAACCGCACTTACGGTGAGATCGGGGAAGGTCTGCAAATAGTAACTTGAAGGCTCCAGAATCTCTACGAACGAACCATCAGTAATGAAGCTAAATTTAACAGCATCCGCACAGGTACTGGAAGGATAGGGTTGAGAAGTAATTGTTATATCATATGTTGTACCAGATTCAAAATAATAATGCCCCTGAGCATTCCACTGACCTCCATTTTCCTGTTGATCCACATAAACAGTTGCAACTCCATCCGAATGTTCAATATCCACAGGAACATTTAAATTCCGGGAGGTCAATGCCGTCCACCACATGGATACTTCATAAAGACCACTTTGCGATGGGGTAAAATGCCACGTAAAGGTTGCTCCGTCGCGACTAAATACTGAGTCCGCTCCGTATGGGTCAGTTGCGCCTGAAACTCCCCAGGTTCCGGTTTGTGACGTTTCTGCATCGCGATTGTCTATGATGATTTCAGTTGGAATGGCGCCAACAACTAAAGCTTGAGTGACCGCCTCTGACCAGATGCCTTCGTCATCCTGAACCTTAAAAGAAATGGTATGGGTTCCTTCGGTGAGGGATGACGTAGTAAAGGAAGACAAATCGCTAAGCCATCCATCAATGTTGGATTCCCAGCTATACCCAGTTATTGAGCCATCAGGGTCTTCACCATAACCCGAGAAAGTAACATCTTCGCCGACCTGGGCTGGATTCGGTGTGATGTAATCAATAATTGCAGTTGGCGGATCATTTGATTGGATGAAATTAAATCTTACCGCATCAGCACAGGTACTTGAGGGACCGGGTTGAGCTGTAATGGTTACGTTGTAACTCGACCCAGATTCAAAAAAATAATCGTCAAGACTATTCCATTGGCTTCCATTAAGCTGCTGGTTGATATTGACTACCGTTGAGCCTGCAGCATGCTCAATTATCACCGGTACATTCGTGCTGCGTGAGGACCATGTAGTCCACCACATGCCAACATCATAATAACCGGAAACGGAAGGGGAGAAGGTCCATCTGTAGATACTTCCGTCTCTACTCCATACAGAGTTCGTTCCATGCCAACCAGGGGCTGACGAAACGGACCAGGCACCTGTGGAGGAAGTCTCTGGGTCACCGTTGTCGATAATCACAGATCCCAGATCGGCCTCAAAGGAGGCGGCAATGGTATGATTGTCCGTAACATTGGTGAACGTGTAAGAGGCAACCGCACCCACGCTTAAGCCATCAACCAGAACTTCGGCGATATGGTAACCGGTATCAGGTGAAATGTTAAACACCTGATCATCCCCATCGTTTACCGTGACCTCTCCGGAAGGCGTGATGGTGCCGTTTGCTCCTGCCGTGGCGGTAATGGTGTGAGTCGGAACCGAATCGGCCTCAAAGGAGGCGGCAATGGTATGATTGTCCGTAACATTGGTGAACGTGTAAGAGGCAACCGCACCCACGCTTAAGCCATCAACCAGAA
>JAJSZW010000086.1 GCA_030262895.1 Deltaproteobacteria bacterium
CAGGAGCCTGGTAAAATTATTTTCACTTATATTGAGGAGCTTGCAAAAAAATCGGATATCCTTATCGTCGGCCATCAATACAGCAACCTGCCCCAGGCTTGGAGAGTTTTTTCTTTTTAAAGGTTTTATTATTGCATTATCGTAAGGCATTTTATCAACTTAAAATCATTCCGGCTTTGCCAAACGCAAAAGTTCATCTTTAATTTCATCAATAACATCATAAAACCACATAAGATCCTCAATAGAAAGTCGCCCTGCCTTAACAGGGGCTCTGTCTCCCCCATCTTTTTTCTTTAATATTCTGGGACCAATCTGAACTTTTGGCTGAGCTTCGCCGTATTGATTTATGGAAACAACAAGGCCTGTATCTTCAGATTTCCACGTTTTTAAAACTTTATCCTTTTCAGGGTCAAACGCCATATTATTCTCCTTTTATTCGCTGCAAAATTTCAGCCTTATGAAACAAACCGGCTGCGGATATATTGTCACCTAAATTGTTACAATTCGTTAAATATGTCAAATTCATTTTTACCTCCGCCAAATAGAGACCTTTGAAAAATGTTTCCCGCTATAAGCGGGATTCAAGTTCAAGGGAGGGGAAAATTTTAAATGCAGGGATACATTTAGTATTTCGAGGCTTAAAATTTGAGCCTGACGCCGGCACGAAGTGACACGAAGTGAAGCATCAGCGCTAACCTTTAGCGCTATTTGGGCAAAAGGGGGCGTTTTGCATCTGACGGAAAAGGTAAATCTGGAAAAGTAGAATTTTTCCAATCTGCCGCTCCATTATATTGAGGGATGAGGACGAAAAACATGGCTATTATGTTCCTAATTACTTAAATTGTCAACATTTTTTGAGGTCTTGCTTTATATCATATGCTTTCATGCTTTGCATGCCGGTGTCCACAAGCAGTTCCAACCAAGCCAGCAAACTGTTTCAAAAAGCGCAGTTTATAGCCGTTCTTTATCTGTTTTCATTTCTGTTTCCGCCTTTTTTTGTCTATTTTCATGCCTTTTCCATGGCCTGTTTCGAAGCTTATTCCAATCTATTTTGCGCCATAATCCTTTGTCGCTAAAACATTCCCATGCCCAGCGGAGCCATTTTATAAAGGCAAAAGCGATCCACAGCGCCCATGCTAGAATTGCAATACGATAGATTGTAAGTGGAAGCGAAAAAACCCAGGCCTGTGGCAGAATTTCTCCGGATATATCCTGATACCATTTTAACAGGTAATCAGCGGAACCGTTTCCACTGATCTGCATATTCGGGTAGCCCAAAAGTCCCTGTTTGATTCCGAACAATAAAGATCCAAATGCAACGATGGAAAGTAATATAATGACAAGTTGAAATAAATTAAATGTAAGGTTTGATAATTTCTCAGCAACCTGTTTCCGGTAGCCAAGCACAAGAAACCAGCCGGCTACAGGTATTGCAATCAACAAAGAGCCTTGAGTTAATCCAAGGCTTAAAAGAGCCCAGTGATGAAATTTTAAGGGAGTTATATTTAACTGTCCAAGACCAAAGGATAATAGAATAATCACAAAGACAACGCCCCAGAATAGTACGGCCGGTCCAACATACGGACCACCGCAAAATAAAATCCACCTGTCTCTGGGCATTGAAACAGAAATAAAGGAATCAACACTTTTCATGCCAAGGTCTATCAAAGATGTTTTCAATATGGTTTCTACATCTTTTAATTCTCTCCAGACAAGTTTAATATCCTGCTGTCCCGGTGTAAGCGGAAGAGTCACACTGTTTTTGTCTTGCCTGACAGGCTGTGACTTGCCGTTAATAGAAACAGACTGGAGTTTTGCGTTATCCGGAATCTTTATAGTATGCCTGCCGCCTCTGCTGCTTTTTATCTTAAGATTCAATATGGCATTTCTAATCCTTTTTCCCGGACTTAAAGATAGTTCACTGCTTTCGATGGTGTGAGTCTGCCCCTTTATTCCTTCCGGTCTTGTAATTTTAATGGCAATTTTCTCTCCGGGCCATGGCCGCCATTCGGGAAACCAGTTGCCGGATTTATTCTGATGATGAATTACAGGTATTCCGCTAAGTTCAGCATGCCACAGTGTTCCGATGTTAACCTGCCAGACTTCGGCCCAGTCAAGAGTATCTTCTGCTTTTAACACCAGTTCATCTTCTATCTTAAGTGATGAAAACCATCTGAAATTTTTCTGATCAGGAGCCATGTTCAGAAGAACATTGCCGTTTTCCACGCGAATATCAGATGTAACTGATTCACCTGCAAGCAAAGGCACAGACAGTGCAATTGCAGAACCAACAGGTGTCATTCTGCTGACAATAGTTTCTATCTGCCAGTCTAAATCTAAATGAAAAATTCTTGTGATTTTGACAAATGACGGTAACAGCCCAGGCTCAAATGTTTCGGATACCGCAGTTTTATCATCATTGTCAGTGCGAATCCGGGTGAACTGAAGCTGTGTGTCTGCGACCCCGTTATCATACAATCCATCTACAGACCAGCCTTCTGAACCGATTTCAACATAATGGGGTTTTAATGGCAATTGCAGCCAAACAACATCCCTTTGAGGCAAAGCTCCTTTTATATCTATTTGATGTATGCCTTCAGGGAGGTTGAGCCATAAATATCCTGTAGCTGGTTCGCGATACAGGCTGGAAACCGGCTTTTCATCTATCAGCACAATCTGAGGCAGCCAGTGTTGAACAGATCCAGGAAGCGGAACAGCCGTATTAGGATGTAAACTATGGAACTCTATCCTTATATCAAGCTGGTTTCCGGTTATTCTCACTTTCATCCGTGGGCTTGACGCACAGTTTGGAGCACACGGAGGCCTATCTTTTTCCGTCAGTTTTAATTTCAGCTCATCCAATAATTTTTCTGGCGGGAAAGAGTTGTCTGCGTGAGCCTGGCAAACAATAACGCTAAAAAGCAATACAGCTATAATTGAAAAAATGCCGTTTTTTATGCTTGAAAAGCTGAATCCGCTGTTTTTTGAATAAACAGCCCCAGATAAGCGGGATAAGCAGTATATCAGGATAGCAAGAAGGATTACCCGCAATACCGCAAGAATAAGGTTCATAAAAGGTGAAATAAAGACAAATGAAATTTCTTGATCTTTTTCCACAGGTCCGTTCCAGGAAAAATTAATTTGTCGCCATTGCCAGTTTGGAATACCAGGACCTGTTTGAATCTTTGCATTCGGGTCAAGTCGTTTTATCTTTAGCTGTGATGCCTGCCGGTTGTATGAATAATCAATACCTTCAGATACTGCTTCCTCTTCCATGCGCTGTTTCGGGCTTTGAATAGTTTTTGGCAGTTTAGATGACAGTCTTGTTTTTTGGCCATAGCCTTTGTCTTCATCTATTGCAACTTTTCCTGCAGTTGCCCATTGCTGTGTCTGCTGCATTCCGATTTGCTGACACGATCTTTCAAGTTGCGGATAAATACCTGTCCTGATCTGATTAACCATAAACGGAAGGCTTATAAATATTAAACATGCTATGCAAATCATTCGATAATTATTTATCATTGAACTGATTTTACCTTTTGGAACAACGCGAAGAAGAGCTATGGCTGTAAGCAGATTCAGCCAGACCCAGCGGGGGGCATCAATTTCGTGATTTAATAAAACCATTGCTGCCAGAGCTATTATTCCCCATGGCCAGGAGTAAAGTCTTGCCACTGCAAGCGAAATTATTAAAACCAGAAACATATCCAGCAGTGTCCATTGTTTCAGCCATGTTTGCCTGATATGATCAATTCCGGTCGCATCAAAAAGAGTCCAGCCCGGGGGAAGATTGAGAATACCCTTAACAGAATGAAAGTCTCTGTCCCAACCCACAGCCGGAATATTATCCGCATCGTCAAGCCTGCTTTCAGCTTCAAGCCTGACCTTGCCATACCGCATTTCCACACCGGCTTTATCCGAATCTTTAAGACGGGTAATGAATTGTTCCTTGCCTTGAACTGTAACACGCCCAAGTTCAACAGGAGGGGTCATTTCCAGACGCCAGCCCGTAGTCATTGAACCGGTTATACTGTCACGTATAGAATAACCTTTTCCATCAAAATCCAGCCATAATGTACGGTGCAGATTTAATTGATCCGGAGCAGGTAGAGGATCCCCTCTTTTTTTCTCGACAAAGCGCATTGTATCATCGGGATGCATCAGGTATGCGGAAAATTTCTTCCATTTAGCAGGGATAGTGGTTTGCTGGGGATCAATCTGCATTACGCCTTCAATTGAAACTATCCGAAGATGATTTTTTGCCTCAAACACCCAGACTTCTTCATCGACGTTAAACCCACTGGAAGGATCAAAGTGTAATTCGTTAACATGTCCTTTATGTCTTGAAGTTATTTCAATTGTCCATTTCCCGGGTCTTGCCTGTAATATAAGGTTTCCATCAGCTTCTATTTTTGCCGGCAGATCACTTTTGAGTTTCATCGGTATGAAATTATCCGCAACTGCTTTTCCGAGTTTGACCTCCCTGTGCTTTCCCGAAATATACAAATCAACCCTTGTTACCAGTAATAGAGGAATTTCGTCCCGGATAAGACGATAAACTTTTACCTGAAGTTTATCTTCTTTTTCTCCTGCTTTTTTATCTTTTCCGCCCTGTTTGAGCCAGAGCTTTCCCTGGTTATCCATATTTGGGAAGGAAATCTCCTTTCCTTTAATTGCAAGTTTCAACAGTCCTGTATGCTCAGGTATCTTTATCCACTCAGGGATGCTGTCAAATTTGAATTTGCCGCTTATTGTATATTTTCCGGGCTCTTTTATAAAAACAACCGGCGATCCCTTTCTTTCGACGACAGGCTGTTTCTTTCCGTTGATTTCGACATCCTGGGGCCAGAACTTATTATTTCCTGGAAGCAATATCCAAATTTCATCAGAAAACACTTCCCATTTTTGGGAAAAGTCGGCGCTGTTTTTTTGAAATTTCAGATTCAACTCTGATGGCCAGATGCAAATAGTTTTTGAAAGGTCGTTGTACACAAACGGGCAGTCAACATCTTTCTCGCCATGCAGTACCCAGCCAATCCATGGTTTTAAAGGCTCAGGCACATCTTCCTTTGAAAGCGGTTCTGCAAAAACGCTGCACGCATAAAACAGCCCTAATAAAATATAAGCAAATTTTTTCATTTTTATCACCAGTGGAATTTCCTGCTATACTGTGAACGGTTAGATTTTTTGTAACTACTCAGGTGGATAGGCTGAAGGCTGAAGACTGTTAGGAAAAAGCGCATTTTGAAGCCATGTTTGGTGCAAGAATCAGATGTTTCCGCTAAAGTACGGCAATCGTGCTTTTCTGCCCCCTTCAGCCTGACTATGTGAGTAGCCACGATTTTTTCACCGCAGAGTTCACATGATTTAGGGGCTCTCTTAACTTATTAGCTTTAATTCCCCAAGTCTTTTGTTTTGTATGAGAAATTCTTTGGGATTGACGATTTTAATTCCCATGTAATTTTTAACCGATTTTAAATGTTTATCCCCTGAGATTATATGTGAGCATTTTAAGGCAACAGCGCATTCAATGAACATATTATCGTCCGGGTCTTGGTTGATTATTTTTAAGGAAGGAGTTGTTGCTGAAAAGATAATGTTATGCCCTTCTGAAAAAGTATTTAATAATTCTTGAAGTTCTTTTTCGTTTTGCAGCCCAAGCCTTTTAAGGACTTCAACATATTCATCAACAATCTTTCCTGACAGGCAGAGTTTTATTTTTCCTTTTTTCCATAAATCAATAATTTTTTTAGGGTTGCCGCCAAAAAATGATGAGATAAAAACATTTGTATCAATAACAACTTTTATCATTTTTCAGCTCTAACCTTTTGGATAATTGAATCAATATCATCAGGGCCGAAACCTTGCTTTTTGATTTTTGTTCCTGTTCGGCTCCAGAGGTCATCAATATAGGAGCCAATGTCTCTATTTTTCACATAACCTTCGAGTAGTTCCCTTACAATTTCACTTACATTTTTCCCTTCAGCTTTGGCAAAATTGCCAACCTTTTTTTTGAGGGCCGGATCAATACGGACAATCATTTGTGTTGTCATATGACATCTCCTTACATGATATATTATATTAACAATATATACGACAGGCAAAAGGAAGTCAAGCGAAATGAGTGCCATGCAGCGCCTCTTTGCACAAAACAATCGAAACGTAAGCCTTGTGGATTGCCTGAGCTTTGAAATCATGGATTCACTGGAAATTAAATACGCTTTTGCTTTTGACAGGCATTTTGAAGAAAACGGCTTTACCATAGCCGCCTTTCATAACCCGGATATCAAATAACGAGCTGCACCCCATCCGCTTAAAACCATTAACTTCCTAAAAGATTCTATCCTCCCCACCTTCCTCCTTTACATCCCTAATCCCTTCGCCGCAGGCGCTCAATCCCTTCTTCATTAGGAGATGGCAGCCTTTTTCCAACCAACAAATACAGCAGGTCTCCGAACGAAAAACTCAGTGGCGGGGATTAGCCGTCCGCTGGAGCGCATTTTTGCGTAAATCTAATTATCATCGTTTACTGGCATGTAAGATAGTAAGACCAATTATAGATTCACCTTCATAGCGTATAATTATGTCATCATCTGTTAGCTCACTATCTGTAGCATGACTCGGTTTTTTGAAGTTAATATATAGCACGTCAGCTTCAGAATCGTAAGATGACCACAGATATCCCTTTGGAGAATGTTTCACCGTTGGAATTAATTTTAGATAATCTTGAACCGCTATTGGGGCCATACCTGTTTCCTCCTATTGAAGGATTTTATTCTACGTGTTAAAAACGCTGTAATTATAAATCCATCATTATTTAATTCACGATACACCACAACCAAAAATTTGCCCTTTTCAATTTCACGAACAGCTAGAAGTTTACCATCTCCGCCTTCCAAAATTCTAAATGGATTTGCTATAGTTTCCAATACTTCCAAACGCATTCCTGCCAATTCGCAATGCTCTTCTGTGATGTGTGTCCATCTTTCATCTGTTAAACGGATAGAAATTTTATTTTTAGATAGAACCGTTTCAATCATGTTATTCTTTCTATTACAACTTATGGGGGGGGGGAATACACAAGGAGATCAATAAGAAAGGATCTCCCCCAATAAAATATACCTATCTTCCTATACCGATATTAAAGATCAATATCTTCTTCCCTTGTACCAGCCGTTCTTGCGGCGTGCATAATTCACCCACTGTTGTTTTAGGATCAAAAATCACTACGTATCCTTC
The DNA here is from genome assembly GCA_030262895.1 of Deltaproteobacteria bacterium. GTDB lineage: Bacteria > Desulfobacterota > Desulfobacteria > Desulfobacterales > ETH-SRB1 > B13-G4. The sequence continues at coordinate 7,240 of JAJSZW010000086.1, forward strand.
ATTTGCACGCTCGGTTAAAAGATACTTGCCGCAAAGCTGATCAATCGCCTTTTGCGCAGTTCTTTCAAAGCTTGAACGATTTATTTTGGTCTCTACAATGTATTTTCTGCCTTGATAGGTCAGCAGAATATCGATTCTGCCTAATCCGGTTGAAACCTCAAAACTGAGCTCCCCTTTTCCCTGTTCCACAAACTGATACAGCCAGGCAGTGAGCAGGAATTGTCCTGTCTTCTCGTATGGCTTTTGGCTTGCATAAAAGGCATTTACACCTATCTGCATGATGTATTCCTCAAAATCAGAAAGAATCGCTTTCATGTCAAGAAGTTCATCGTGTCCCAAATAGGTCTTCAGGGGCGCTACTGCAATCGCCCTTGATTCACGAAAAAAAGCCTTGGTGAATCTCTTTTTATAGATGGGATTACCTACACGGACATTTTTCCCTTCGGCCTTTATCAAACCATGAGTCAAGAGAAGCGATTGCTCCTCATCTCCGGGTATATATTCTACTCCGTCAAAAACAATTTCTATAAAGGTTTCTTTGTATTGCCTGGCTTTTTCGCCTATGTTATCGAAATGGCTGTTCTCTTCGTACAGAAGAATCTCAACGGCTTTTTCCACATCTTCTGCGGTGATTGGATCCGTGGTTTCCGGTTTTATGTCAACCGTCAGAATCGTCCCAAGCCGGTTCACCAGCCAGGGTTGGCCGGCTGTTTCATTAAATACCTTTTTTACTGCATCTTCGGTAAAGGGCTGGATGGTTTCCTCTGTATACTGGTTATAAAGGTCTTGGACGTTCTTTAGAGTAAAAGGTGGAAGTTTTACCTGATCAGCGATATTAAAGGGGGAAACACCGCCCACAATCAATTTGGTGATGTTACGAATACCGACCAGACCGACAGAATATAAAGCCTTGCTGGTACGTTTCTTGTATTTCTGATACAGGTCTCTTAAGGTAGTAAGGAAATTCTCCAGTTCATTGACCGGTATGCCGTCAAATTCATCTATAAGGATAACGATTTTCTTGAATTCTATTTTCCGGTTTAATTCTTCGAAGAGTTCACTGAACGAGATATGATCTGTTAAATTATGGGTATTTAGATACGCCCTTATTACATCCAGCTTTGGACAATTCACGGCTTCGAGCCTGTCAGTCAGTTGGCTGTACAGATCTTTTTGAATAAGTTGATAAAATCTATGTCTATGAAGATTTTTGTATTTCTGGAAACTAAGCATGATTGCTACATAGGCAGGATCTTTTTCGAGTGTGTGACAAAAATTTTCAAGATAAGTTGTCTTGCCGCTCTGTCTCGGAGCAAATATCGAAAAGTACCTTCCCAGATCAACCATAGTTTTAATATTCTGCTTTCTCGTATTAACCACATTCTTTAACTCAACATGGTATGACATTCTGGGATCAACTGTCCCGGAATCTTCAAAAATCCGTTTCGGTTTTCTGTAATTCATAGTCACTCCTCTATCCTGTACCTCCCCAACCCAAATCCACTCCCCTTTCCCACATACACATATTCTCCCAGCTTGATATAAGGCCAGAACTTCTTTAACTCTCCTTCATATGTAATCTCACCCATAAATCCCCCCATTTTCATTCTAGTATCCTGGCGGTTCGAGTAACGCTCCCAATCATGCCAGTAGAGCGCACGTTTGACGGTTTTAATATCCCTGGCTCGCTGAATAAGATCTTTAAATCCGGTGTCATCTATAGAATGTCACCTTTGCCGCCTTCTTCGGTCACTTCCCTCAATTCATATTTTCCCCTGCCTTTGCCGATTCCAATACGCCCAAGTTCTTCAAAAGCATAGATAAAATAGGGTAGATAGTCTGTTGCCCTGCCGATCAGGGTGAGGCCGAATGAGAAATCTTCTCCTTCTTGATAGGATTTCCGGCTGTTCGTAAAGGGTTCAAGGATAAATGGGTGGGGAGCTGCGGTGTACTTTCGCATTATTTTAGCATCAGCCGGAATGGGTGTTTCAAAGACGTAGGCATATACACATTGGCCCCGCAAAAGGCAATCTGTGCATTCCTTTCCTTTGAAGGCGCAGATGATACTGCGAAATGCATGGCCGAATCCGCCTCGGAGAGTGGAACCGCTGTAAGAGGGAAGAAGGATGGTTGTTTTGCATCTGACGGAAAACGTAAATCTGGAAAAGTAGAATCTTTCCAAGCGACAGCTCCATATATTAAGGAATGAGGACGAAAAAAATACCGATATTGTGAGCCTAATTACTTAAATTGTCAACATTTTTGCAACGATGCCTGAAAAGCCATTCCAATTTCAGATAAGGCGCCTTCCTTGAACTTGAAAAAAGCTTTTCTTGACAGAATATGATATGCGAATTATAATTCGCATATTAATAATATTAATACGAGATATAATTCGCAAAAATGAAAGAGGTTCTGCTAAAACATAATTACCAGTGGCATGACAGGAGCTTTGATACTGGTATAAAAAGAGATCTTCTTGCAAAGATTATCAAAACACTTGATATCCGCCACGTGGTCGCAATATCCGGTGCTCGAAGATCAGGCAAGTCTTACATTTTCAGACAACTTATCAAGCACCTTATTGATTCCGGAGTAAAGCGGGAAAATATCCTGCAGGTCAATTTCGAAGATCCGTTCTTTATTTCTTTGCGTAATGATATTTCTATATTTGAAAATCTTTATTCGGAATTTCTTAACATAAAAAATCCTGCCGGAAAGGTTTATCTGTTTCTGGATGAAATACAGAATATAAATAACTGGCAGTTTTGGGTAAGAGATATATATGACAGAAATGAGCACGTCAAAATCTTCATAACAGGTTCAAATGCCGAGCTTCTTTCTGATGAGCTTGCCACACATCTCACAGGTAGGGTACTTGCTTTTGATAATTTCCCATTTTCTTTTACTGAATATTTTAAAGGGCTGAATGATCCCCATCTCCCGGAACTTACTGAATCATACAGCCCTGGAAAACTTTATGAACATTTGTATCCATATAAAGAGAAACTTCTGCATTATATTGAATTGAGTTTTAAAAGAGGGCTGTTCCCGGAAGTTGCGTATCTTGAGGATATTGAACTTGTTAAAGATATTCTTTCGCAATATTTTCAGAATGTGCTGTTTCGGGATATTGTGCGCAGGTTCTCTATCAGGAAAACAAAAGTCATTGAACAATTGGCATATTATCTTTCTACAAACTTCACTTCCATATATTCTTACAGAAAACTTGCAGATGCAGTGGGAACCAATGAGAATACAGTTAAAGAGTATCTCTCTTATTTTGAAAAAGCTTATCTGTTTTTTTCTGTAGATTATTTTGAGTATTCTCTTAAAAAGCAGTTTAAAAGGAACAGAAAAATATATGCTGTGGACTGCGGAATGAGAGATGCAACTTCATTCTCTTTTTCGAAAGACAGTGGAAGGTATGCTGAGAATACTGTATTTCAAATGTTAAGGCGAATGACCGCTAAGGTCTATTACTGGTATGAAGACAGCAGCAAAAAAGAGATAGATTTCGTCATAAAACCACGCAACCAGCCGATTGCAATCAATGTATCATATACTGACGAATTACCGACCCGCGAGTTCGAGGCATTCAAAGCCTTCTCAAAAATTGCAACGCCTGAAAGATACATTCTTGTGACCAAAAAGCATTTTGAAAGAAAAACACTGGATGGAAAAACCATCGAACTTATACCTCTGTGGATGTTTGTATTTCTAAAACTTTTTTGACCGAGCCCTAAGGCAGTACTATCTTTGCTGTCTTGTTGATTGGGCGATTAATAATGCATCTTTATCGCCTTTGGTTTTCCTTGATAACAGTTTCTTTTTTTTGTTTATAACTTCTCCTTCATGATTTACCACGGTGTTTTTATCGATGACAAGTAAGCCCAACTGCGACATTACATCCTGTTTATATTGATAATCGTATTTCATCTTTTCTAATTTATATTTCATAAAAATCCAGATCAATGCAAAAACTACCGCAACGGCAAAAACAACTCCAAGGATGATAAGAGCGTACTCCACGGTTTTTACCCCTATCTCTCCCAGAAATATTATCAAATTGTCTAATTGAGAAAAAATTATAGAACCAATGCCCAATAATAGTAAAGTCAGTAAAAAGGGGGCCTGTCGAATTAAAGTTAATGATGCATTTATTTTATTAAAAGGATTGTTTTTTTCATTATCCTCCTCAGATGACCCGGAATCCACGGTTTGAGGAGTAGAATGACCGAAAATAAATAAATTAAAGGCAGTTATAAAAATGCCCAATATGAATGTTACTCCAATCGGCACCAAAAAAGATGCGAGAAAATAGTACTTCCAGGGAAAAGGAAGATTGACCGGTTCAAGCTGAAAAAGAAAGCAAGATCCAAAAATTATAATTTCCAGCAAAAAAATCAAGCTGATGTAATATTTAATAAATTTTTTTAATTCAGTTGCATCAAAAAGCGTAGATATGCCTTTGAAGCCATTATTGTCAAATTCAGACATACATATATTCTCCTCATTATAAAAAAACTCAGGTGGATAGGTTGAAGGTACCTAAAAGCCTTCAGCCTTCAGCCTATCAACTTACTTTGTAATGACAAAATTGAAATCCTTATCAGGCCCATATTTATTTTTAGCATATGTGGTCAGCACCCAATGCAGGCCTTCACTCATAGAATCAACTTTAGCTGATTTTGAGATGGAGACCGACTTGATCATTATGTTAGACCGCGCCCGAATATAGCCGTCTTGTTTCATTACTTTACCAATGAGATTTTCCTTTGGATCTGATGTGAAAATTGAAAATGAATTTAAACCGCCTATGATACGATATTTAAGAATAACGACTTGTTTTGACATTTTACTGCGAACTTTTTTTCCTGCAATATTTAATCTCTGGGTCGCCCATTCAGTCAGTTCTTCTCTATTCTTGATCCATAAAGAAGCATCTGGTAATGCAGGCGCACTCAAAGACTGCTGATACCACTCTATTGATTGCCGGTAATCCCTTGGCACGCCTTTGCCGTAAAAATAATAATCCCCGATCATTATTGCTGAAGCAGGCTCCCGGCTGGAATCAAACGCTTTTGTGAACCATTTCAGCGCTTCCATATATTTGCCTTTATTATTAAAGAAGATGCCCATTTGATAAATGGCGAGAGGATTGCCATTATCAGCCGATATTGTTAACCATTTTTTGTACGCTTCCTCTTTATCTTCAATTTTCAAGATGCCGGCTTTGTATAAAATGCCGAGATTATATTGCGTCTTGCTGTATTTTCTATCAAAAAAAGCTTGATTTTTGATTAACTCATTAAAATATGATTCTCGTTTCTTAATATTTGCAGATACTATACTTCTAAGGGCTGCGATTTTCTCTTTGTTGTCTGTAATGTAAGCATCCGGGAAATCGTTCGAATATAGTTCTCCAAGAAAGATAGTTGCTTTAATATTACCTTTTTTTGCTGCCGTCTTAAGATATTTAACCCCCTTTTTCAGATCATTATTATCATTCTCTGATATCATCGCTATTCCTCTGGCATAATAATCTTGCGGGCTGCAATTCCAGCAGCCATCCCCAAATAGATAATAGAGCATGAAAATAACATAAATACCCAGGCAAATTCCAAGAAACAATGCTACAGACTTTAATTTTTTTTCTATTGTCATTTAGCGACCCTTTGGCTTTGTTTGGGGCACAATGTTTACGGTAACTGCAAAATCAGAGTATGCGGATCTCCGTGACAATCATTACAACTGCTGAATTTCTCAAGCAATTCCTTTGAATGGGGTTCCTGCCCATGACACTCCCGGCACATTGGAATATATCTATGCTTGTCAGCATGGCAATTGGCGCATTTAAGAAAACTATGTTTATTATTGCCGCTCAATAATTTGTTGCCGACATCAGCATGACAACCCGTACAGACAGCATCTGCCGCATCTTCGGTATAGCCGACCATCAAGGGCGAATGACTCGGGTGGCAAGCATTACACTCCGTATTTCCGATAAATGGTGTATGTGTTTTATCATGGCATTCGATACAAGTCGGTATGTAGCCGTGCCTGTCGTGGTGACATGAAGAGCATGCAGTGTCGGTATGTGCGCTAAGGTTTTGAGTTGTCTCGGCTGCCTGATCAATATGGCAGTTGCCGCAATCCTCAACCATTTTTTCAAAACTAAGACTATCTACAGGTGCATGAGCATTTTCATGACACCGCAGGCAGTCGGGAAAACCGGCTCCATGGAATAGAGTATGGCAGTCAGCGCAGTTGGGAACAACGTCTTTCCAGTTTTTCCCCGGTTTATATGTGTGAAATATTTCGTGACATTTCTTACAAACCACCTGATGTGCTCCACCTTTGTCTCTAATGTCCGTAAAAACTGAAAAATGACACCGGGCACAATCACGATTTGTGATCGGTTCGATTCTTTGCTCGTAAAACGCAGTACCACACTCTTCAGCAGCGACATTAATCAACGAAAAGGCGCTCAAGCTCAAGTATATGATCAAAGTGCAACCAACAGTGCTGGCGAAAAACTTTCTTCCCATTTTGTGTCCCCATCTTCTATTTTGATGGTTTAAATTTTTTTCCTACTTGATCAATCCATGGGGATCTTGATGACATGCAAGGCAATCCGGAAATTTTGCATGAATATCGTATTTATGCGGTTCCCCATGGCATGTTTTGCATTTAAGTAAACTTTTATGCTTGTTTTTATGACAATACACACATCCTAATTCATGATGTTTTGTCTGACTTACTGCTGACATCTTTTTCCCCACAAGTTCATGGCAGATTAAACAGAAAGACGGGTCAATGTTTTCTCCATAGATTATTTCCAGCGGCATATGGGGTTTATGACATCGCAGGCAATCATCAATGGTCATTTCCTGTGTATGGGCTTCATGGCATTCCATGCATGATGGAGATTCGCCATGCTTTACATGGCATTCATTACAGTCTAATTCGGCGTGTTCGCTCGGATGTGCCTTCATCTCTTTATCCTGGTCCGGATGGCAGGATACACAGGCCGAGTTAACAGAATCGGCCTTGCTCAGATCCATCTCCATGGGGTAATGAGGATGGTGGCATGACGCACAATTTTCCACCTTATAGTGTGGTTTATCTGACGGCGCATGACACAGAGAACATTTTGGAATAACATTTTTTTCAGCAGGAGGATGCTGCTGATGGCAATCAATACATTTGACTGATTTGTGCGCTCCTCCACGCTCGCCAACTGCATTTACCGTTTCATCATGACAACCGGCGCATAAAGCCGGAAGAACTACAGCATCATACTTGATTGCTGAGGGACGATGAGGTTTATGACAAAGGAAGCAGTCCTTATCGTTCATTTCAGGTGAATGAGGATCGTGACATTCCAGGCAAGCAGTAGATTCGCCATGTTTTGAATGGCACTTTTTGCAGTCTAATTCGGAATGCGCACTTGGATATGTCCGGTTCTCTTGCCCTTCGGCTGGATGACAGGATACACAGGCCGGTTTTACATTATCGATTTTGCTCAGATCCATCTCTTTGGGGTAATGTGGATGATGGCACTTTTTGCACTCTTTTAGAGCATAATGGGAACTTGTATCAGGTGCGTGACAAGCACTGCATTTTGGAATGATATTTTTCCCATGGGGGGGATGCTCCTCGTGACAATCAATACAAGTGACTTCTGTTTTATGTAATGCCCCCCGCTCGTTGATTTCCCGTATGTTGCGCGGATGGCACTTGATACAGTCCCCTTCGGCTAATTCAAGAGAATTATTTTCAGCCAAGGACAAGGTGCTAAAGAGAAGCATAGCTAAGTACCCAATAATACTGATAAACACCTTTTTTCTCATCTGTGCCTCCACGTTCAGGGTTCAGGGTTAAAGGTCCAGGGTTCAGGGTTGGTCAGGTTTTAACCGTGAACCCTTGAACCCTGAACCATTGAACCTAAGCAGTTTGTTTATTACTCTGCTAATGCATGAGGATTATTATGACAGTCAAGGCATAACGGGTATCGTTCATGCATAGAGGCGCCATGCAGATCGGCGTCGTGGCACCCGTCACATTGTGTAACCGCCATATGTTCGCTCTCATGACATTCTATGCAGCCCATTTCAGAATGAGCTTTCTTGCTTGATGCAAGGGCATTGCCCACATCTTCATGACAGCTAGCACAGTAATTATTGGGAATACCATCAGCATAATTGACTTCTTTGGGACTATGCGGCTTGTGACAGGCGAGACAATCCGCATGGGTCATTTCCTCAGCATGGGGAGTATGACAATCCGCACAGTCAGACCACTCACGATGAACCATATGGCATTCAGTACAACTCAAACCGGCGTGTTCGCTCGGTTTTGCTTCCATTTCTTTACCTTGAGCCGGATGACATGTAAGGCAGGCAGACGCATCGATTTCACCGAACTCCATCTCAGTGGGAT
>JAJSZW010000087.1 GCA_030262895.1 Deltaproteobacteria bacterium
CCTACACGGCAAGCCCATCAGTTATTCAGCGATAACAGCGTTGATCGGGAGGCTTGGCGAGGTCCCTGAAGGGTTCTCATGCGATAGAAGATATCGTCAACGCCCCACGTCTTTCATTGGTCATGTCCAAAAAGACAGAGATTTGACGAAGGTGGTTCAGCAACTGAAAGACTACGCACGCGATTCCGAAGAGATCCATCCTTCTCTACCTGGTCTTCTTCAGGAATGCCTCTTCTTACAAGCCCTTGATGAATCTGCTCTGTCGTCCATTTCGGCGGCAGGAAAGCCCGGCATTCTGATCAGCACAACTCTTCGATTTATTTACGGACAACAACCCAAAATGGCAGAAACGATTCCTTTGCTCGATCTATGGGCAAAGATTTGGGCAGATAAACATCGAAATAAACCGCATTTGAAGGAGTTGACGCGGATGTGGGAAATCCTCAGAGAGTCGGCTATCTTTGATGACCACAATTCCGGACAGGCTTATTTAGCCGCATTGGATCAATCTCTTCTCAATACTGATGTATGGAAGTTGCCGATTGCTTGGGATATTCTGGAGATTCGCTAACAGATGAGCAGATACCCCTACTATTCGCTGATTACGCAAACCATCCAACGTTCCTACATGAAGTGCTGTTCATTCATCTTGGCAAATGGCTTTCCGGTAACTTAGACGAGGGTACGAAGAAGACAGCGACTTTGGCAGCCGAGAATGCTATTGTGACTCTAAACGAGGCACCGTGGTTTCCCAAAAAGGGCGAGAATCCTAATACCTGGGCAAATCTTCTTTTCCCCGCTGTGCTGTGGGCACATCGCGGAAAGAGTTCAAAAGCATCCGAGGCTGTCTTTCTCCGTGGAATACAATCGATTTTTGAGAGGCTCCCAGGCTCACACGATATTCCCAGGACGGACCTGTCAAAGCTGTTGTCGAGATTGGACCCCCTGCTTGCGAAGGCTTCCCCCGAAATCTTGCACCAAGTCCTGCGGCGCGGTGTTGAATCGCTGGAACCATCAGTAAGTGCATTTTGCCGATTGATTGGAGCATTCAGTAAACTTTTAGCCATCGAGTAGTGAATTGGTTTAGAAAAGTAGGACTTCGATTGGCCTTCACGTTCATGCTATAGGTAACTGCACAAGGCATTTTTGGTATTGATGGATCATAAAAAAGCGAAAGAGGTAACGACCAAAATAGAGGAGCTTCAATCGCTGATGATTGCATATGTTACTGAAGAGCGTTCAGATGAGCAGCCTCTTCGTTATAGAGAAATCTATGATGATGTCTATTTTGAATTAGAAGATGCACAATATGAAAATCCAAATCCGCACAAATCACTGGAGGTTTTCTGGTCTTATTGCGGCCTAAAGGACATGGGTACGTATGCCAGTAGAAGAGCATATGTAAGAGAGTTATATGCTGACATTTTGTTGGATTTAAAGCGAATCGCAAGGAACTCATCAGACCCGAAGCATTGGAAAAAAGCCAATAAAGTATTAAGAGATGAACTAAGTCCAATAAGAACCCAATGGTTGAAAGCAAAAAACTTTATATATTCAAGTCCACCAGATTTTGAAAATTCAATTAAGGAGTCTATCAATTCCATTGAGTCTTGTTTGATGGTGCTTTTGGGAAAACCAAATGGAACACTTGGCAAATTAATTAAAGAAGCATCACTTGATACAGATATTGCAAAACTAATTAGTCAAGCTTACGGGTTAACGAGCAACAAAGATTTCGTTCGCCATGGTGGGGTAGAAAATCAAGACATAAATAAACACGAAGCAGAGTATTTCCTTGAGTTCGCTGCGATATCTATCATTTATATTCGTAATAGGTTGAAAAATGAATAATAAGTGCCCTAACCCACTACAGCAGCAAAAATTTGAGAAGGAACTGAAAAGGCACGTAGATGAAACTGACGGATAATGAGATAAGAGATGTTAATCGCTATCTGGAAAAAGGCAAACCGCTGCCTGAGAAGTACCGGTTTTTGCTGTTTGAGGATAAGCGGGAGGTGGAGCTGGTCTGGAATGGGAAGACCAGTGAAGTTTGTAATGTGGTTTTGCCGTTTCAGGTGATTGAGCAGGTTGACGAGCCACGTTTGGACGGACTGGATCGATTACTGGGCCGTTGATTTTAATTTTGAGAGTAAAAAGGAAATAATGCGGGTAAAAAGGGAACCGATGCGCAGATATATCTTCACGGTAGCGCAGATCCGGTTCAACTGAAGTTAGGCGATTATGTATTTGAAAACGAGTGGCAGTCCTTTCGTACAAAAAAAGACCGCTCGCTGGAATTCAAAACTGTGTTCAGGGAATGCTCTCCGGGGCGGCGCAAGATTGCAGTGAAAGTGGTGGATATCTTTGGCAATGACACCATGAAAATAGTGGAAGTGACGGTGGGAGGGAAAAAATAATGAAAAAAATCAAAGTGCTGGAAAAAGAGATTTCCCTCTACTCACAAAAAGAAGCAGATTATATTTGCATTACCGATATTGCAAAATATAAAAATGCTGAAACAACAGGATTAATTATTTCTCATTGGCTTAGCACCCGATTTACAGTTGAATTTATGGGATTTTGGGAAAAAATTCATAATCCTGATTTTAATGTTACTGAATTCAGTAACATTAAAAATCAAAGCGGTTCAAATGGCTTTGTGCTTACTGTAAAGCAATGGGTTCAAAAAACGAATGCCATCGGCATTATTTCAAAACCAGGCAGATATGGCGGAACATATGCTCATAAGGATATTGCGTTTGAGTTTGCATCATGGATTTCGGTTGAATTCAAGCTGTATCTCATCAAGGAATTTCAGCGGCTTAAAGATACAGAACAAAAGCAGCTTGGATGGGATATCAAACGGAACCTCGCTAAAATTAACTACCGGATTCATACCGATGCCATTAAAGAGAATCTCATTCCACCAGAGCTGACAAACCGGAAGATTAATCTCGTTTACGCGTCCGAAGCAGATGTTTTGAATATGGCGCTGTTCGGCATGACTGCGGGACAGTGGCGAGACACGAACCCGGATAAGAAAGGAAATATCCGTGATTATGCCAATGTATCACAACTGGTTTGCCTGTCTAATCTGGAAAACCTAAATGCGCTGTTTATCAATGAGGAAATTTCACAATCCGAAGGGCTTGCCAAACTCAACCAGGTTGCCATTCAGCAGATGAGGCTGCTTACCGATGATAGTGGCGTAAAAAAGTTGGAAAGGGGCAAATAATGGCGATACACCCGGATTTTCCAGCTTCCCCTTACAGCATACTTAAGCCTGATATCCGCTGGTTTCCGGCAGATGAAGCCCTTCGGGAATCAAGCTATGAAAAACTGTTGCCGCCTTTGGTGCATGAACTGCGTAAAAAGGCAAAGATATCACAGCCATAAAGTCCTTGCAATTATCCGGAAATATCTGGGTACACTTCACGGTCAAACCAAAAACCGAATTTTTTCTGAACCAATCCAGGCCGCCTATAAGGCTATTGAAGAGGTGTGTGAGCTTTTCTGTAACTATCCTTTAAACGCCCTCGCCAAAGAATTGGAAAACGGCTCCTCTCCAATCAAGATATCCCATGCAAACCTGGTCAATATCCTTTTTTCAGGAGCAAGTTCTTTCTCCCTTGTAAATTTACGCAAAAGAAAGTCGGATATGCTTTTAGAAGGAAGAAGAAAGCTGTCTGTCAGCATATAAATTGTCTTTCCGATTAAGTTCTGAAAACAGAGAATCTTTTTCAACTTTGTAAAATAAAGGCTTTCAAGACCCTGTTTATGAAAACCCCTTTCTTTAATTGCTTTTGCCAGAAATTCCGCTGCCCATAGATTGGTATAAAGTCCGCCGTTAATTAACAGCGCTCCAAATACATGCCCTCCAAGACATGCTATACCATCTGATACGGCATTTTTTGCTGAAGTGACAGGTTATATTAAGGCTGCCTGCACTGCCTTCAACTATACGGGTTCTCCAATGCTCAGGCAGGCATCTCTGTATATCAGGATTCTTATCAATATACTCGTATAAAACCGGCATTGTAGCGCCTTTTCCTAAAGCCATGACCGTAAGCGTATCACGTCTTGGTATCAAATCTATTGTATGAATTTTCCCGCCACCAACAAAAAATTTATGGAGTGTCTGGTACTTTGGGAGCCATTCCCCTCTTTTAAGATAAACATCAAATATAGCTCCCGGCCATTTTTTTGGTGCTTTGTAACCGATTTCTCTTGATAAAGCTTCCTTTATATTAGGGGGCAGTGTTGTAAAAACAACTCCGCTAACGTCTATCTGATGCTTCTTCCCGTCATAATCATCACATAGGATTGTAAAGTTTCCGTTCGAGCCCTGGCCCTGGGGGAAATAAATATCATTCACTCTGAAAGGAAGAAAATGTATTCTTTCATACTTGGAGATATAACTCTGGATATGCTGATATATACTTGGAATTAACCGTCCATTCCTCTGGACAGGATTGCGGTTTATTATACAGATCTTTCGTCCAAGCGGGTCGGAAGTCTCGACACTTTTAGAACCTTTATGAAAAGTTATTGTATCAATTTTATGCACAACGATTGAAGGATCAACGAGCGGGATACCGTATGAACCGGCCCAGCCTTGATAAATAAACCCTGACGTACGGCTGGTACGTGCATCTCCCCTTTCATCAAATCTTGGGTCAAACATGTATATATCCGGATAGTCGGGCCAGTTTTGGACAATATATGAGGTTAAAAACAGGCCACCTATCCCGCCACCTATTATTCCTATCTTTTTTATGGCAACTGATGAACTCATTCAACTACTTTTCATTTTTTCAATTGCAATTTCTCGCATACGAAATTTTTGTAGCTTGCCGGTCACTGTCATGGGAAACTCTTCCACAAACCAGACATATCGCGGAACCTTGAAGTGGGCCAGACCATCCTTGCAGAAGTCCCGGATTTCCTGGTCGGTAGCAGTCTCACCGGCACGAAGATTGATCCAGGCCATGACCTCCTCACCGTAGTATTCATCAGGTACGCCAAAAACTGCCACCACGACGACCTTGGGATGACTATAGATGAAGTCTTCGATCTCTCTGGGATAAATATTCTCGCCACCACGGATAATCATTTCCTTTAATCTTCCTGTAATGCGCACATATCCGTCGGCATCCATCGCGCCCAAGTCACCGGAATAGAGCCAGCCGTTTTTATCGATGGCTTCTTCTGTGGCTCCGGAATCCCCATAATAGCCTTTCATAATATGGTAGCCTCGAAAACAAATCTCTCCGGTTTGTCCAATGGGCAGAGTTGCACCAGTATCAACATCAACTACCTTCACTTCCTGATGAGGAAGGTTTTTACCCACGGTCATAATACGGCGCTCCATACTATCATCTCGCAATGTCAGGTGCGTCAAGGGAGATGCCTCGGTCTCGCCATAGCCAATGAGGATTTCCCGGCAGTGCATCTCTTGCATCACCCGCTTCATAAGGACCGGCGAGCATGGCGCACCCGCCATGATTCCTGTCCGCAAAGTGGAAGTATCAATATTATTAAACTCCGGATGCTCCAGCTCAGCAATAAACATGGTAGGCACGCCATGAACGGCAGTACATTTCTCCGCTTCTATTGCCCTTAAAACCTCCAACGCATCAAAATACTCACAAGCAATAACAATGCAGGTTCCGTGAGAAAAACAGAGCAGGTTGGACAGCACTATGCCAAAACAGTGATAAAAAGGAAGAGGCACACAAAGTCTGTCTTTTTCTGTAAAGTGCATGGATAGTCCGGTAAAATAGGCATTATTGAGAATGTTGTGATGGGACAGTACTACCGCTTTAGGGTGGCCGGTAGTACCTGAGGTATATTGGATGTTAATGGGATCATCAATGTCTAAAGACGCAGTGATCCTGTCCAGTTCTTTTAAAGAAATAGATCCGGCCTGTTCAAGAATATCCGACCACGTATTGAAGCCCGGATAAGAACGACGGGTCTCCATAGGCGCAACCGGGTCATACATAACTACCTGCCTTAATAGCGGCAAATCATGATTTTTTAACTCTCCGGCTTTACCGTCTTTTAGCTCCGGAATCAGTTCCACCAGCATTGAAACATAATCACTGGTCCTGAATGAGGGTATGACAAATAGTCCTTGAATCTCTGAACGGCGCAGGGCGTATGACAGCTCCTTCAAGCGATAGGCAGGATTAATGGTCACCAGAATAGTCCCTATGCGTGCTGTAGCCATTTGAAGAAGGAGCCATTCCAGATTATTGGTTGACCAGATGCCAATCCGATCTCCTTTGTCAAAACCAAAGGCAAGCAGCCCCCTGGCTAAGAGATCCACCGACTCCGACAGGGCGGCATAAGTAAGGCGTTTGCCCTGAGGAACCGAAACCACGGCCTCCCTGTCTGGAAACTGTTTAACGACCTGGCTAAAGTGCTCGGAAATGGTTAGGCCGAGAAGGGGAACTGTGCCTCCGGAATGAAAGTAACTTTTTTTGTGTTCAGTCACGGCTTCTTTTATCCTCTTCTATAGACTTTCAGATAAATAATTTCACTGTGTTATCAGTCGTCGACGTATAACCAATACGCCTTCCTCCTTCTGGCCTTGTGAAATTAATTATCTGAAAGTCTATAATTATATTGCTATACAATGCTCTCCCAATAGGCATCTACCCCTGCCTGAATCTTTTCCAGAACATTTTCGTTCCGTGTCGGGCTAAAAAGATGGGCAAATCGCCCTTGTATTTTCAGATATTCTTCAACCAATGGACGTTTGCCCTTAGGAAGCGGAACCTTGGTATGCGCAACTTTTCCATCGATGTATTCCTTGAGCGGCCATACACCTGTTTTGACAGCAAGTTTTCCAACCTCAATTGTCTTTGCCGGTTCAAAATACCAGCCCGTTGGGCAAGGAGAAAATGCTATGAATAGTTTGGATCCCTTGAGATCCTTTGCTTTTTCAATTTTGCGTGCCAGATCCAGAGGTTCGGTACCTGCCACAGTAGCCACATAAGCAGGCCTATGGGCAGCCCAAATAGCAAACAGGTCCTTTTTATATCTCTGGTAGCCCTCTGGCCCTTTACTGGTGGCTGTTCGTGCTGCATGAGGAGTAGCGGCTGAAAATTGATGTCCGGTATTCCCATACCCCTCGTTATCATAGCAGATATAGATAAAATCCAGACCCCGATAGATCGCGGATGAAGTAGAAGATAGTCCCATTCCATAGGCAGTGCCGTCCCCTGTAAGGACCACGACTTTGAGATCCTCCTCGGGCTTTAGACGACCTTTCCGTATAAGTAAGTCCAGAGCATCTCGTACTCCCTGGGCTCCGGCAGGGGCTGAAGCCATGGCAGTATAGATCCAGGAACCCTTGAAAGGAGTAAAAGGGTAAACGGTGAGCAGAGTCATACAGCCAGCTGCATTTACAAAAACAGTCTTTTCTCCCAGGATATCACAAAATATTTTGATAGCTCCTAAAGCTCCACAGCCGGCACAGGTAGGCGTTCCAGGTCCCAGCACATGGGTTGAGGGCAAATCTTTTATACTTTTGAGACTACTTTCTTTCATCTCTTTCCCCTTCCCTTTCGCTGCTCGACCTTTGCTATTGACTGGAGCCCTTTCATCTGTATCAGTTCTTCCTTGCCATAAAGAAGTCTGGGAGTTGGAACCTCGCCTGTCTCGATGGCCTTCATAGTCACTGCAACCATCTCGTAAAACTCTTCACGAGTTATATCACGGCCACCCAGCCCCCCAATAAAGCTGACCATGACGGGTTTGTCCGCCATGC
The DNA here is from genome assembly GCA_030262895.1 of Deltaproteobacteria bacterium. Lineage (GTDB taxonomy): Bacteria > Desulfobacterota > Desulfobacteria > Desulfobacterales > ETH-SRB1 > B13-G4. The sequence goes on from JAJSZW010000087.1 coordinate 7,778, forward strand.
TATAAAGGGCTGAACAGAGCTCGGTATGAAGGATACCTCCTTTTCCCAAAGAAAGGTTTTGGTCAATGACGGCGATTCCCTTTTTGCCGGCAAGTGCGCGGACAATCGCCTTTGCCGGAAACGGCCGTAAGAGACGAGGCCGGAGAAGTCCAACCTTGCGCCCAACACTCCGCAGCCGATCCACGGCATCTTTGGCTTTTGTTGCAAACGATCCCATCATGAAAAAGATGACTTCCGCATCTTCCGTTCGGTATGATTCAACTGGCTGGTAAGATCTTCCAAAAAGTTCTTCAAATTCTTTAGAAGCCTCTTCAAATATCTCTAAGGCATTCAGGGAAGCAAGATGAGTTTCATAACGAAAATAAGAATATTGAGAGCCTCCAAGGACGGCAACGCCTTGGGAAATGGGATCTCCTGCGCGAAACCGGGTTTCTCCCGGATCATAGGGAGGCAAGAATTGGTCAACCTTTGCGTCATCCGGAATTTCTACTGGTTCACGGGTAAAAGAAAGATAGAAGCCATCCAGGTTGACAATAACGGGAAGCCGCACCTTTTCATCTTCCCCCAGCCGGTAAGCCAGGAGTACCGAATCCAGCACCTCCTGACAAGTCGCACAGTGAATCTGGAGAAAGCCGCTGTCGCGTGCGGCCAAAACGTCGTTGTGGTCCGGTTCAAGGGTAATAGGTGCAGACAATGCCCTTGAGACATTGACAAGAACAAAGGGTGCACGCCAACCCGCTACTGTGTAAATCATCTCCATCCCATACAACAAACCCTGGCTGGAGGTTGCGGTAAAAGTGCGCACCCCTGTTGTGGCCGCAGCTCCTGCTGAGGTTATCATGGAGTGCTCAGACTCCAGGGTCGTCATCCGGCTGTCCATCCGGCCTTCGCCAATCCAATGGGCAATGGTTTCGATAATCTCAGTCTGAGGGGTAATTGGAAAGGCTGGTATATAGTCTACTCTGGCAAGACGGGCACCCCAGGCCGCAGCTCCGTTTCCTGTTAAGAGCTTGCGTATCACGAGATCTCTCCTTCCTGTCCGGGTTCAGGTATAGCATCGATGGCATGAAGAGGACATTGCGCTAAGCAGATCAGGCAACCTTTGCAATGCTGGTAGTCGATCTGCGGATATCCTTTGGCATCAAGGCTGATGACACCGTCAGGACAATAGCTATTGCACAACGCACACCGATTACATTGTTGAAGGTCAATGACCGGCCGCAGGCTACGCCAAACACCGGTTTTCACATTAAGAGTGGTGGCTGCCGCATGGATATAAGGGGCTGAAGTGCCGGCATCCTCAAAAGGCAGATCTATCCAATTGGGGCTTTCATAAGAATCTGCTGATGGATCTTCTCTTTCTGTTGTACACCCTGCATATGCTTCTATTTGGTCATAAGCAGTCATCGCTGCGGCAAGGCTTTCTTCGACAATTACCTTTCCCAACGGCTGGAGCTGATCGTGGATGGCTTCCTCTAAAGCACTTTTGGAAATTGCTCCTACCAGTTGGGCAGCAGCGCCAACACATGCAGCTCCCAGCAAGGGAAGACCTGCGTGACCTTTGACTGCTGCCTGAGTGCTAATTGAAAGAACCAGCCCTTGCAGGTTGAGTCGTTTCTTCCATAATTCCGTGGCCTCGTCAGTTGCGATGAGAAGGACTGTTCGTTCCGTCACTCCCAGCAAAACACCGGCTATCGGCAAAAGCAAGAGGCTATCATCGGTTACAATGACAAGATCAGGCTTATTGATGATGCCCCGCTCGTTGATGATTTTTTTAGAGGCCCTGACATAAGCAAATATAGGGGCACCACGGCGTTCCGCACCATATCGAGGAGAGTCCTGGACCTCATAGCCTTCCAGAAAGAAAGCTGTTCCCAAAATGCGACTGGCGGTCTTTATGCCCTGTCCCCCTCGTGCATGAAAGCGGATGCGATACATGTCGTGACCCTCTTTTTCTAAGCTTTCAATTTATAGACCAGCGCCTACAACTCATGGCCTTCTTCACCCTCCGGATAGAAAGGGCCATAGCTGATTCTCTGGGTGGTACCTTTTTGTTGGCGGCCTCCTCTAGTACCTGCAAGGTGTTTTCCCGAATCTTTTCTTCGATGGTCTGAAAAGCCAGTGTTTGGGTTCCACCATGATATTCCACCGCAGCGCAGATGACACCACCCGCATTAGCGATAAAATCCGGAATAACAAGGACACCACGCTCATGAAGAATTTTTTCCGACACCGCGGTAAAAGGAATATTAGCTCCCGGGGCAACCAGTTTCGTTTTCAGCCGATCTATATTATCCTCGTTGACTATATCCGGCCTTGCGGCAGGAATCCAGATATCGCACTCAATATCAATCACTGCCTCGCGATCCATTTTTTCACCGTCTGAATAATCAACCACGCTTTCCCCGGCACCTTTCAGCTCGATTAGCCGAAAGACATCAAGCCCCCTGGGATTGTAAATCGTTCCTCGCGAATCTGCCGCCCCTATCAGCACGGCGCCCTTTGAAGTCAAAAACCGAGCAGCATGTTTCCCCACCGAGCCAAATCCCTGAACAACGATGCGAGCTCCTTTGAGATGGAAGTCACAGAATTTCAGGGCCACATCCACAGAGTGACTGAGACCAAAACCAGTAGCTCCGATCTCGTCCAGAGGAATACCCCCGACCTCCCGAGGCAATCCCACAGCTCGATCGATCTCGTCCTTCACCCAGGCCATACATGTCTCATCGGTCCCCATGTCTGGACCCGGAATGTATTCAACAATGTCCCTTATGGCGCAGGCAAAGGCGCGTATCAGGCGCTCTTTTTTATCTATGGCCATCTTAGGGTCGGCATAAATCACCGCTTTTCCGCCCCCGTGAGGCAACCCGACAGCAGCGTTTTTAAAAGTCATCGACCTGGCCAGCCGAAAGGCTTCTTCCGTACTGACATCCGGGGCCATGCGCACCCCTCCAATGGAAGGTCCACAAGCGACGTTATCAACTACCAGGACAGCCCTTAGCCCGACCGATGGTTCAAAAATGTGAATGACTTTGGCTGGTCCCATCTCATCCGCAAACCTGAATATGTCCTCCATTTTAAAAATCCCCCAGATAGTACAAGTAAGTCAAGCCCCTTCACTATGAGCGTATGGCTCCTTGGGTAAAAATTGGACTGGAAATTTAATTGTCTTGGATATCCTTGATTTCATACATAATTTATCTGTTGGTGTCAACTTTTTTGTACCGGCACGCCATATCCTTGTATAACCTAAGTTGAATTCCTTAAGCAAAACTTAGGGAAGAAGATAATTATTTGACTTTTAAGAATATATTCATTAATAAAAAATTAAGTGGCTTGGAATAGTAAAAACATAGAATATAAAGGAGTTGAATAAGGATGAAGAAAACAGTTGCTATTATTACGCTTGTTTTCGGATTGCTGATTTATGCAAACGAGTCTTATGCTGTTGATGTTGAAGCTTTTATAAAAGCCGGCACAATTGACTCTGATGAAGAGAATCATTCTATGGCAACCGGCCATAAGGCAATGCTTGACGTCGGCATTAAAGTTTCTACCGGCAAAAAATTACTTCAGCAATTAACTGCTGAATATTGGACCATGGCTGAACCAGTTGATGACGACAGGGAATTCCCTCATGATGGGCTTAGCTTTATTTATGAAATAAGTTATTTGTTTAGTGATAATAACCTCGACTTTTATCCCTATATCGGCATAGGTCTTGAGAGGTGGAGAAGGAATTCTCCTGATGAGGGAGATCAAGACAGGTATTATGGCGATTTATATTTTTCGGAATTTACAGCCGGCATCGGAACAAAATACAAAAGCTATTATTTTAAAGGTGGAGTCCTCTTGCCTTTCTGGTCTGATACTGACAGTGGTCAAAGGCCTGATGGAAAGTTAGGGTTTACGTTAACTGCCGGCTATCTCTGGAAAAAGTTTGATTTAGGGGTATTTTTTAGGGAGTCAAACTTTGGCAGTGACGGAAGCCAGCCCGATTTTCAGTTGAGGCAATACGGACTTATCATAGCATATAAATTATAGGTAATTGGGCATCCTTCATTCACTAGTTTACACTTTTTTCGAAAAAGCGTGTATTATCGAATTGAATGCCGATGTCGAAACTGGAAATTTGAAATTAGGTAACGCATCTACATCTTAGTATTTTTTCCAATTTCCAATTTCTAGTTTCTAGTTTCAAATTTCACTGCCAAAATACAAGATCAACAAAGTGTAAACTACTTTTGACTTGTCGTGAAGGATACCGGTAATTACATAGTTCGGACATCTGGTCAGCCACTCCGGCAAACGCGTATAAGCCGCACCGCAGAGTTTGCGGGTTAGGCAAAAGAATATTTTTCAACTTCTTGTGGCATAGAGAAAAATTATGAAATTCGGAAATTATGAATGTTATTCTGTTGAAATGGGCAGATTTTCACTTGACGGGGGACCCATGTTCGGAGTGGTTCCCAAGGCTTTATGGGAAAAGAAGATCGCTGCCGATAATAAAAATCTCATTCAATTGACAACAAGATCTCTTCTTGTAAAGGGTGAAGGAAGAACAATTCTTGTAGATACAGGTTTGGGTAACAAATTCTCGGAAAAGCTGAAAAAAATATACAAAATTGATGAAAACTCGACAGATATAGATTTGGCATTAGCAAAATATGAATTAACCTGCAGCGACATTACAGATGTTATTATTACACACCTTCATTTTGATCACACAGGTGGTTCAACGTCTATAAAGGATGGAAAAACTGTCCCGACTTTTCCGAATGCAACATATTATCTGCAAAAAGAACATTGGGAATCCGCAATCAAACCAAATGCCGGAGATGCGGCAAGTTATATGAAAGAAAACTTTATGCCTTTGGAGGAATATGGGGTTTTAAAGCTTATAGAAGGACAAAAAGAATTATTTAAAGGTATTGATATTATTGTAACCCAGGGTCATACGCTCGGCCAGCAACATCCGCTTGTAAAAGGCAAAACAAATTCCTTGTTTTTTTGTGCGGATCTTATTCCCACATCAGCACATCTGCCCTACCCCTGGCATATGGCATACGATAACTACCCTGTAACCATAGTTAGTGAAAAGGAAAAGTTTTTAAACAGAGCATTAAAAGAAAAATGGATACTTTTCTTCGAACACGACCCTGATATTGTTGCCGCCGGCATACGACAGGGGGAAAAAAATATAGAAATAGATGAAAAGATAGATATCTGATCAAAACAGGCAAATCGATTGCTTTTTCTTAAGATGATAAAGCGAGGCTGTGCTGGTGCGAGATACGCATGAATCATTAGGGAATCAATTTCCGTTATCCGTTCACACTGGCGGCATCTATCCTTGCTCTTCTTGGCATGATTTCCCAATAGCACGTCCCTATCCAGCCAGATATTTTTTAAACCATTCTATTTGCTTTTGTGAAGTGATCTCAAACTTTTCTCCTTCATAAACCTCATAATGAGTAGCGTCTTCAACGCAATAGAACGATTTCGGATGATTGGCATTTTCGAATAAATATTCTGATTCTTTAAGAGGATTCACAGCATCTTTCTCTGCCGCTACAATAAATATTGGTGCCCTGACCGCAGAAATGAAATTTTCCGGTGCATACTCTATGGTTTGTTGAAGGGTAAGAACTGGAATTTTTACTCCTAATTTCGGAAATTTTTCAATTGCGGTTTTGAAGAAATCTTTTGACTGTTGATCCGTCAGTATTCGATCCACTGATAACTTCAGAGGTTTATTTTTTGTAACTGCCCTTTGCCATGCTTTCGTAAGCATCGTTTGGAGTTTCTTTTTCTCCTCATCGCTTTGACCACCGGTAATCACACGCTCACCATTGCCAAAAGTCAATTGAACGACCAAACATTTAGCCCTATTATCCATAGCCGCCGTTACGATTGCATTGGCGCCTCCAAACGACGTACCCCAAAGGCCAATCTTTTCAGAATCTATTTCCGGAACCGTCTCCAAATAGGTAATCGCATTTCTGATATCTACTACTTGTTCTTGAGGAACAAGACGACCTCTTTCCCCTTCGCTATCCCCAAATCCACGATAGTCAAAAACAATAGCAATAAAACCATTTTTTGCAAAGGACTCAGCATATGCTGGAAGAAGAAGTTCTTTAATCCCTGCAAATCCATGACATAGAATTATTGCCGGCAATTTATCTCCTTCAGAGTAATTATCCGGGATATATAAATCTCCTGCGATTTTAAAACCTTCCGAATAAAAATATATTTCTTTCTTCACCAGCCCTCCTCATTTAAATTTTATTTTTTCTATCGTCTCCGCTTCACCTACAAGCAAAGCAGGGAAACGGGCATTTGTAAATGCTAAATTTTACTCAAACTTGGCAAATATTACAGCCGCCTGACCCTGCTTCTTAGAGTGTATGCGGTTGCTGGGCAATTCTTCTATCGCGCTACTCTATTGTTGGAAGACTCAACTCTTCGTTTAATTGCTTCCAAAATTATAGAAAGATCTCTCTTTTGGATATGACGAATAATAAATAGAGGAGCAAAAAAATCTGGTTTTACCTCGGCTTTAAAAGTAAGAAATGTTCCTTGTGCTTCCTGACAAGATTCAAGTATCCATTCTCCTTTATAGACCTTAAAATCGCCAGTAATTTGTTCAAAGTAAATATGTTTGAAATACGCTTCTTTTACTTTCAATTTTATATGAGATGTTTTTTTAAACAAAAATATTCCTGTTCTTCCAGCCTGAATAATTATTTTTTCATCGCCTTTATCTTTAAGTAACCCGCTTTCTATTATATTGGGTATGAAATTTTTAAGGTTGTCGTAATCAGTCAAAACCGTCCACACTTTTTCAGGTTGAGAACCAATATAAATTTCTCCTGTTACGCCAATCACCATATTTTCTAAATTAGAAAGAGTAACAATTATCTCTCCCTTTATTTGCTTCTCTTTTTCTACAGATAATGTATCAAAAGAGGTTTCTGGCGTAGATTGCACAATTACTGGATATAAAAGTAAACAAATTGTAATAAAAAGAGTGTTTACATTCATTAATCTAATCATTGAAGTTCTAAATTTATTAACTTTCAATATGTTAGCACATTTCTTCGCAAAAAATCGCTCAACTTAGGTTAAAGCCTGGTTAATCTCAATTAAATTACCGTCAGGGTCCCTGAAATGAGCGGTGCGAATGCCCCACACTGAGCGGTCTGTCGGCTCAGTCTCAAAAACAACTCCTTTGGCCTTCAGTTCTTGCGTGGCTTCATCTACATTAGGAACTTCGAAAATGAGCGAAACCGTGTCCTGCGCAACAGCTTCGAATGGTAGGCTGGATTGACCGATTGCATCTGCCATGGCATTGCGACCAAACAGCGCGATGATCGCACTACCGGTTTCAAAATCGGCATATCCACCACTTTCATCACCCCATATAGCTTTAAATCCAAGCATGTCACGGTAGAACCGAAAACATAACCGGTAGTCTTTAACCAGCAATCTGACGTGGGTGAATTTAATCTCCATTTTTATTTTCCTCTCTGCCGAACACAGAAGTCAGGGGCAGCCAGGACTTCCACTGACTTCAATAAATACTATAAATTTTAAATTTCCAAAGCAGCTCGGCCCTGGCTGTCACCTGAACTGACAGGCTATGCTTCTCCCAGCACTTTAAGTGACACTTTATCAACAAGATCCTTAACTTTTTCTTTATATGCAAGCATATGTGGTGCTGATAGATGTGCCTGTAAA
>JAJSZW010000088.1 GCA_030262895.1 Deltaproteobacteria bacterium
TATTTGTGTAATGGGAACTGTGCGGACTGTTTTTGCCATGAGGTCACTTTCTGCAATAATCAAGTTTAAATTGATGCAAAAGCGCCTCTTTTTTCTTTAAATTAGAGTAATTTTTAAAGAAATTCAACTGCTTGCAATGTGAGCATATGCACTGTGGTTGTGGATGGACTCAAAATTTTCAGCACTAACGGAAAACCAGGTCACATTATCGTCTTCTTTAAGCTTTATGGCTATATCCCTTACAATATCTTCAACAAACTTCGGATTACTGAACCCGTATTCCGTTATATACTTTTCGTCAACCCGCTTCAGAACAGAATATACTTCGCTTGATCCGGATTTCTCAACAATCTCGATCATATCTTCTATCCATATAAATTTCTTGAACCTGATGCTAAGCCTGACTTCCCCGCGCTGATTGTGAGCTCCGGCCTCACTTATTTCCTTTGAGCAGGGACACACAGAAGAAACAGGAACAATCACTTCTGACACAAAATCAATCTTACCATCAGGTCCGCATGACCCTGTAAGCTTGCAGGTATAGTCCATAAGGCCCGGTGAGCTGCTGATAGGAGCCTTTTTTTCGATAAAATAGGGAAAAGTTACTTCGATGTGAGAAGAAGCGGCATTTAAATGTTTTTTCATCTGCTCGAGAGCATCTGATATTTTTTTTAAAGAAACTTCCGGACGCAAAACGTTGAGGATTTCCACAAAACGGCTCATATGTGTGCCCTTGTATTCGTGGGGCAAATCAACATACATGTTTATCGTAGCAACTGTATCCTGGCAACCGTTTCTCCGATCAAGAACAGTTATGGGATATCGAAGATTCTTTATTCCTACCTTGTCGATTGTTATGTTGCGGTAATCTCTCTGATTCTGGGTATCTTTCATGCTTCAAGCATATACTCTGTTTTTATATGGCTCATGGCATGGAATATATTACCCTTAATTTTTTTATTGCTGCTGTATAGCCGCTCCAGAAGAGCTTTTATTTCCTGCCGCTTTGAAGTCTTTGCGCTTGGACATGGATTGACAAAAACCGGGAGTTTCTCTTCGAATATAAAGCGTTTAATTGTATTTTCATCTACAAAGGCCATGGGCCTGATTATTTTAAATCTTCCCTGAAAAAAAGGCTGAGAAGGAACCATTGTGCTTATTTCTCCAGCATAACACATATTCAAAAAAAGGGTCTCGATAATATCATCTTTGTTGTGCCCTAGTGCAAGTTTATTGCACCCCAGTTCTTCCGTAATTTCAAAAAGCCGTTTTCTGCGAAGCCTCGAACATAAAAAGCAGGGATTCTCGCGATTTTCCATGCTGTGCGCCAAAACTCCATGATCGGTATGGTCAATTCTAAGATTGAAACCAATTTTACGACAATATTTTTCAAGGTGCCGGCTGAAGCCTCCCTTAAATCCCGGATCAATATAAACAGCAAACAGCTCGTAATTCACCGGTATGCGACGCTGACGTTCTTTTAAAGTCCACATCATTGCCAGGCTGTCTTTCCCACCTGATAGCCCTACCGCTATTCGATCTCCTTCTGATATCATATTATAACGGTGCATGGCTTTGCCGGCAGCTCTGTTCAGCGCCTTATATGTATAACTGTGTCTTGGCAAAACAAAAGGCTTTCTTAATTATTTTCTTCTCTTTCTTCTTCCTTTAAAATTATCTTACCTGCAGCAATTTCTCTCAGAGAAACAACGATATCTTCATTTTTCGGTGAACTTACTAAGTATTCAGAGCCATCACGAACCTGTCTTACGCGCTTAGCAGCCATGTTGCATAGCAAGAAACGGTTTGATACGCGTTTCAGGCAGTCCTCAATTGTAATACGTGCCAAAGTAAAACCTCCTTATCTTCTTTCTACAATATATCCACCAATTCATAACATCTTCTTCCGGCTGGAGCTATCAACGTTACCTCTTCGCCCGGCTTCTTCCCTATAATTGCTTTTCCGAGCGGCGAAGTAATAGATATTCTGCCCTTTTCTATATCAGACTCAGTTGGTCCCACAAGCTGATACTCAACTGTTTCACCTGTATCAATATTTTCAAGAACAACCGTGCTGGCGAATACAGCGCGATCCTTTGGAAGCGTATCCGGATCAACTATATCCGCAGTGGCCAACCTGTACCCTATTTCCATCAATCGGCCTTCAATGAATGCCTGCCTGTCTTTGGCTGCTTCAAATTCCGCATTTTCACTAAGATCTCCATGTGCACGGGCCTCTTCAATTGCCTTTATGTTCATGGGCCGATCGATCTTTTTTATCTTTTCTATTTCTTTCTTCAGGGCTTCATAGCCCTCTCTTGTTATAGGTACTCTCTCCAACTCTAAACTCCTCAAAACTTACGTAACGGTTCACGGTTCACAGTTCACGGTTAGTTGCCTTGATTGCTTCATTGCTCTAACCTTGAACCCTGGAACCGTGAACCTGAGTAGTTACAAACTTATAAATATTTATCTGCCAGAATTTCTGCTATCTGAACAGTATTGGTTGCAGCGCCTTTTCTGATATTGTCGGCAACAATCCACATATTAATGCCGTTCTGAATTGATTCATCATTGCGTATGCGACCAACCAGCGTTAAATCCTGGCCTGCCGCATCAATCGCAAGAGGGTAGCTATTATTTGCAGGATCATCCACAACTTTAATGCCCGGCTCATTTTCAAGAAGAGATTTTACTTCATCTGCTGAAATATGTTCTTTTGTCTCAATATTGACTGACTCGGAATGGCTATAAAATACAGGGACCCTGACAGTTGTAGCTGTAACCCCTATTGAATCATCTTCGAAAATTTTCCTTGTCTCGTTAACCATCTTCATCTCTTCTTTAGTATAACCGTTTTCCAAAAATACATCTATATGTGGCAGACAATTAAAAGCAATTCTGTGCGGATAGACATTAATTTCATAATCCAAAAAATTAATCATGGAACGGGTCTGATCAAAAAGTTCATCTATTGCCTTCTTCCCTGTTCCGGACACGGCCTGATATGTAGAAACAACAATTCTCCTTATCCCGCACTTTCTATAGATAGGATTAATAGCGATAACCATCTGAATTGTAGAGCAGTTCGGATTCGCTATTATTCCCTTGTTTGTATAATCCGCAACTGCATGAGGATTTACTTCCGGAACAACGAGCGGTACATCAGGATCCATACGCCATGCGCTTGAATTGTCAACAACCACGCAGCCGTCCTTTGCGGCAATAGGAGCAAATTTTTTACTTGTGCCCCCACCTGCTGAAAAAAGCGCAATATCAACGCCTTTAAAAGAACTCTCCGTCAATTCCTCAACATCAATCGAATCTCCCCTGAAACGGAGCTTGCGACCTGCAGAACGATGAGAGGCTAAAAACTTAACCGAACCTAAGGGAATGTTGCTTTCCTCAAGGCAGGTTATCATCTGATTGCCTACGGCACCTGTTGCGCCTGCCACAGCAACATTAAATTTCTTACCGGACATAACTAGTCTCCATGTTATTTAGACTGAAGGTGGAAGGCTGAAGGCTGAAGCTCCCTTCCACCTTCCACCTTCAGCCTATCCTTATCCTTTAATATAATTTACAATCAGATCGCCGACCTCTTTTGTAGTATATCCCATCCTGCCGGCAGCTACGTCTTTTAAATCATCACGTAACACCTTTATAACGCTCTCTTCGATCATGGAAGCTGCCTCATGCTCGCCGATTGCGTCAAGCATAATATTAGCCGCCATTATGGCTGCTATTGGATTTATTACCTGCTTTCCAGTATACTTGGGAGCAGATCCTCCAATAGGTTCGAACATTGAAACGCCATCGGGATTTATATTTCCTCCGGCAGCTATACCCATTCCTCCCTGTATAATTGCCGCCAGGTCGGTAATGATGTCTCCGAACATGTTGTCCGTCACAATAACATCGAACCATTCTGGATTTTTAACCATCCACATGCATACTGCATCAACATGTGCATAATCCTTTTCTATATCAGGATACTCTTCTCCAACCTCGTTAAATGTTCTTTCCCAAAGATCAAAGGCAAAAGTAAGTACGTTGGTCTTTCCGCAAAGAGTTAGTCTTTTGGCTTTATTGCGTTTCCTGCAACATTCAAAGGCGTATCTGATACATCTTTCGACACCTTTGCGTGTATTTATTGACTCCTGCACTGCAACTTCATCCGCAGTTCCCCGCTTTAAGCAGCCGCCGGCACCGGCATAAAGTCCCTCAGTATTTTCACGAACAACCACGAAATCAATATCCTCAGGGCCTTTGTCTTTCAAAGGAGTTCTTACTCCTTCGTATAACTTGACGGGCCTTAAGTTAATATACTGGTCAAAATGAAATCTGAGTTTTAAAAGAATGCCTTTTTCAAGAATTCCCGGTTTAACATCCGGATGACCGATGGCACCTAAATATATTGCATCAAATTCTGATAAAGACTCAAGCGTGCTATCCGGCAGAATTTCTCCTGTCGCCTTGTAATGATCGCCGCCTAAATTATAATTAGTGAATTTCAGTCTAAAACCGCATTTGCCTGCTACAGTCTCCAGCACCTTGATTCCTTCTGCCACAACTTCGGGTCCTGTACCATCTCCTGGGATTACAGCTATTTTATATTCTTTTGACATCAACAACTCCTGCATAAATAAATACGGAACATTGAAATTAGAAAATAGAAATTGGAAATTTGGAAGAACAGTAGAAAAGCATGAAGGCCAAATTTCCAATTTCTATTTTCTAATTTCAGGCCGTGAACGGTTACCGGTTTACAGTTGTCAGTTTACAGTTTTTTTAATAAATTATGCAACGGCTGATTGCTTTTATGTTTTGATCAACCGTTAATTGTTAACCGTAAACTGTTACGTTATAGAGAATTCGAAATCTGTTTATCAATTTAGTGGATTGTGGATTTCGGCTTTTTCCTGCTTTGAATGTCTCATCAGCCTTATAGTCTTGAAGGGACCTGAAATTAGATAGGCAACTCCTAAAAGAAACAGGGCAATGGATGGCTGCGCTGCTATAAAAATTAAAATCAGTATAACTGTAACAAGAACATTGAAATTCATCTTTCTAAACAGCTCATGTTGTTTAAAACAATCGTATTTTATAGTGCTGACCATTAAAAAAGAAAGAATATAAAGCATTATAAGGGGTAATATACAGTTAGAAGTACCTGCTATGCCGAATTTATTATAGAACAAAACAGTGGTGGCAGCCATACCTGCACCAGCCGGTATCGGAAGGCCTGTAAAATAATCGCTGCTTACTGTATCAACCTGGGCATTGAAACGCGCCAGGCGAAGAGCTCCGCAAACCATAAATAAAAACGCAGCAAGCCAGCCAATTCTTCCCATAGGTTTAAGAGCCCATAAATACATCATCACCCCGGGAGCAAGACCAAAGGATACAAGATCCGCAAGGGAATCGTATTCAACACCAAATTTGCTGGTGGTATTAGTAGCCCTGGCGATTTTGCCATCAAGCATATCAAACACCACGGCGATAATAATAGCTATAGCCGATGTAACATATTTGCCATCTATTGAAGCAATAATGGCATAAAATCCGCAAAAAATATTTAAAGACGTAAATATGTTAGGCAGAATGTATATTCCGCGCCTCGGCCTGTCTTTATTAACGCTTTTCTTTCTTTTCATGTCTTAAATATCCCAAAATAGATGTGCCGGCTTTAACCTTATCCCCGACTGCAACATTAAGATCCGCATCATCGGGCAGATAAATATCAAGTCTTGATCCAAAGCATATCATACCCAGGCGTTCACCGCAGGCTACCCTGTCCCCCTTCTGTAGCTTGCATATAATACGCCTCGCTATAAGCCCTGCAATCTGAACAACACATATTTTCCTGCCGTCTCCTGTCTTAAGAAAAATCGCATTATGTTCATTATCCCTTGAGGCCTTATCCAGGTTTGCGGAAAAAAATTTTCCGGGATAATAACTTACCCTTTCAACTTCCCCTTCATGCGGGATACGATTTACATGCACATTAAACACCGACATGAAGACGCTTATCTTCTGACACCTGCCTTCAAAAAAAGGACTGTTGTCCTCTTGCCCGGCTATAATAACTTTTCCATCAGCCGGTGATACAACAGCACCGTAATTTTTAGGTATAACCCGGTCAGGATCTCTGAAAAAATAGCAGATAAAAAAAGTAACCGCAAGACCTATCAGCGCGGGAACAGTCAGCTCCAAAAGGGCAAAAACACCTGTAGTAAAGGCCGAAGCAAATATCAAAGGATATCCGGCTTTTGCTACAGGGAATGCGACTTGACTCGGAGGATCGGACCAGGAAAATTTATCCACTTGATATACGCCTTGGTTAAAGTTTAAAAAAATTTATATCAATATCAATTAATAATGTCAATGATTACAAAATGAGGATTTTCGTATATAATTGGGTGCAAATAAGCTGTTATCATCTGTATCATTTGTCTCAAATTTAGCCATGCTTATATTAGCCACAGTAGAAGCCCTGATTGTGTTTTGATTGGGTGGTGCGAAATGTGCCAGATCACCTATCTGATCTTTAATTTTATTTTGATAAATTTTGGCGCCGTCACCAACAAACAGGCATGGCTCATTTATATCGCAAACAGCCTGAACAGGACTAATAGCCTGTTCCCTGAGTTCCTTTTTCAAATATCCGTTTTCAAACCTGTATCGTGAAAAATACACCTCTTCTTTACGGGCATCTAATAATGGGCTAACGAGATATGAAGAAAAGCAGCACTGCATGGCAAGCGAATCAAGGCTTGAAACACCCACAACAGGTTTGCCGGATGCCATAGCAAAACCCTTTATCGAACTAATACCTATTCGCAGACCGGTAAAGCTCCCCGGCCCTCTTGTTACCGCAAATCCATCCAGTTCAGATACGGTTAACCCTGACAAATTCAATACTGTATCTATCATCTCCATTAAATGTTTTGAATGAGTTTGTTCGATAAATAGAGTAGTCTCGGCTATAATTGATTCTTTCTCAACAATGGCAACGCTACAACTTTTTGTAGCTGTATCTACAGCGAGTATTCTCATAATTTATCGCATAAAGCAGGTTCGATGCTGCATGGTGTTTTATCTTTTTCAGCGCATATTTTAAGTAACCGTTCACGGTTAACGCTTCACAGTTTTTTTCCAACCGTGAACCGATAACTGTGAACTGTGAACCGTGAACCGTGAACCGTTTTACTTAACTTTCCTTTTTGACCTCTTTGCCCCACTGCCCTTAAGCTTCAAGCCCTCAAGTACAACCGGCAGTACTTCATCCATGTGTTTTACAGGAATGAATTTGATTTTACGCTTTACATTTGAGGGAAGTTCTACAATATCCTTTTCATTCTTTTCAGGAATTACTACAGTATAAATTCCAGCTCTTAAAGCCCCCAAAGCCTTTTCTTTCAAGCCTCCTATCGGAAGGACTCTTCCTCTAAGCGTAATTTCGCCGGTCATGGCAATGTCCTTGCTGACCGGCTTATTGGTCAGAACAGAAATCAGGGCGGTAGCCATAACAATTCCCGCAGAAGGACCATCTTTTGGTATCGCACCGGCCGGGACATGTATGTGCACATCAAAATTTTCCAAAAAATTTTCTTTCAATCCAAAAGAAGAAAGATTTGCTCTGGCATAACTTACAGCCGCGCGGGCGGATTCCTGCATTACCTCTCCGAGCTGCCCGGTAATAATCAAGTCACCCTTGCCTTGTATTAAAGCTGCCTCCACATACAGAACCTCTCCACCGGCATTAGTCCAGGCAAGCCCGATAGACAGTCCGACCTGACTCTCCTGCTGATCCATCTCAGGATAATATCTGGGTACGCCCAGATACTTATGCAGATTTGTCCTTGTAATATTAAAAGGACCTTTTTCTTTTTCAGCTATCTTACGCGCCACCTTGCGACATATTGCCCCAAGCTCACGTTCAAGGTTTCTCAAACCTGCCTCAGATGTGTATTCATTTATAATCTGGAGCAATGCATTCGGGCTGATGGAAATATTCTTCGGCTTTAAGCCGTTTTCCTTAATCTGACGCGGGAAAAGATGCGTCTCAGTAATAACCTTCTTTTCCTCCTCAGTGTATCCTGAAAGATTAATAACCTCCATTCTGTCAAGAAGTGCTGAAGGAATTGTATCTGTCAAATTGGCAGTAAGTATAAACATGACCCTGGAAAGATCAAAAGGTAAGTTCAGGTAGTGATCACTGAATTCAAAGTTTTGTTCCGGATCAAGAGCTTCTAATAAAGCGGAAGAAGGATCGCCTCGAAAATCAGAGCCCACTTTGTCAATCTCATCCATCATGAAAACAGGGTTGTTTGATCCGCACTGCTTCAAACTCTGTAATATACGTCCAGGCATTGACCCTATATATGTGCGGCGATGGCCTCTAATTTCCGCTTCATCTCGAATTCCACCTAAAGAAATACGGACGAATTTACGTTTCATCGCATTGGCAATAGCTCTCCCCAAAGAAGTCTTCCCCACGCCGGGAGGCCCGACAAAACATAGAATAGGACCTTTCATTTTTGGATTTAGCCTGCGAACACTTAAATGTTCAAGTATCCGATTTTTCACCTTGTGCAGAGCGTAGTGATCCTTGTCCAATATTTTTTTCGCATTCAATATATCAATCACATCTTTGGTTTTTTTATCCCATGGCAGATCAACCAGCCAGTCCAGATAACTCCGTACAACTGAAGCTTCAGCAGAATCAGGATGCATCTGTTCCAGGCGCTTTAACTGCTTTGCAGCCTCTTTTCCAGCCTCCTTGGGCATTCTGGCGCTCTTGATTCTTTTCTTGTAATCATCTATCTCTTCAGCTTTTTCATCATGCTCGCCCAGTTCCTTGTGGATAGCCCTAACCTGCTCTCTTAAAAAATAATCGCGCTGGCTCTTAGAAATTTCATCCTTGACATCAGATTGAATTTTTGCCTGTATCACCGAAAGTTCTACTTCATGTGAAAGCAAATCGTTAACTTTTTTAAGACGTTCCACAGGATCTACAAGTTCAAGCAGAACCTGTGACTCCTCAATTTTCAGTCTAAGATTCGATGATACAAGATCTGCCAGCTTGCCCGGATCATCTATGCTTTCCAGAATGGTACCGACATCGCCGCTTAATTCTCCTCGAAGAGCCAGAATCTTCTCTGAATGCTCTCGTACATTCCTCATCAGAGCTTCAATCTCCAGATTGACTGCTTCAGACATCTGTTCTTTAATAATTTCAATCTTTACGCGATAATAAGCTTTGTTTCTGAGATATGTCACAATTTTTGCCTTGGCGACACCTTGCACAAGGGCCTTGACACTGCCGTCAGGCAGTTTCAACATCCTCAGAATCCGACCAACTGTTCCAATCGTGTAAATTTCATCCTTTTTAGGGTTCTCGACGCTCGAATCCTTTTGCGTAACCAACAATAAATAGCCGTCTTTCATTACGGCCGCTTCCACCGCTCGCACTGATTTCTCCCGACCGACGAAAAGAGGAATAAGCATTCCCGTAAAAATCACAACGTCCCGTATAGGCATTAAAGGAAGAGTTTTGGGTATTTTTATATCCTTTTCATTTTCCTCAACAATACTTATCAAATCATCTTTATCTGTTTCACCCATTGTTTCACCTGTTTTTAATTATTTCCCCCCACAATCGTGAAAGAGCCTTATGCATATAAAAAATTGAGTTTAAAATGTGTTAATCAAATAATATATAACATTATTTTTCTTTGACAATATCAACCTTGATTTTTTATAAAACAAACCTAACAAATTTTGTATGACAAAAGACTATGTTTCAGGGTAATATTTCAAAATGAAACCTTTGAAAAATGCTCAAAACAAATAAAGAGGGCTGAATATGTTAACCCACCTAATTGAAATATTAATTTTTATATTTGGTATTTGTATAGGAAGTTTTATGAATGTATGTATATACAGGTTGCCCGCATCAAAATCAATTATAAATCCAGCCCGTTCTATATGCCAGAACTGCGGAAAGACTATAAGATCTTATGACAATATTCCTGTTTTAAGTTATCTGTGGCTTAAAGGAAAATGCCGCCATTGTAATTCTCCTATAGCCTTTCGTTACCTTTTGGTTGAATTGACAGGAGGTTTTTTTTCACTTTGTATATATTTCAAGTTTGGAATTACAATTGAAGCATTTGTGTACTATGCCTTAATTTCATCACTGCTTGTGATTACCTTTATTGATATTGATCATCAGATAATACCGGACGTCATTACACTTCCAGGCATACCGATCTTCTTTTTTGCTTCATTTACCCTTGCAGCAATCACCTACAAAGACTCTTTGCTGGGAATACTGGCCGGCGGCGGAAGCCTTTTATTAATTGCAGTAACATACAACCTTCTTACTAAAAAAGAAGGCATGGGAGGCGGAGACATCAAGCTTCTGGCAATGATAGGAGCCGCCTTAGGGTGGAAAGGCGTTCTCTTTACAATATTTATTGGTTCCGCCATCGGAACTCTGATTGGAATAATTTTAATGTTGCGTACACGCAAAGGTTTAAAACTCGCTATTCCCTTCGGCCCGTTTCTATCAATAGGCGCAATTATCTATATCTTCTTTGGTTCCAGTATTATAAACTGGTATCTCAAATGAACTACCTGCAGCAAGCTTCGATGAATGTGCGATATGCGTGATTTCTTCTGCATGTTCCTTTTCCAGTTCATCAAGTATTTTTTCACCAGCAAATCTGCCGTACAAATTATCAACAGGCATTTTTCTTATGGGGGTAAGAACTATATTATTTTTATTGAGGCGAACACGGAAAAAAGTTCCAGGCTCAATTTTCAGCTTGGTTCTTACCTCCTTTGGCACGACCAACTGGCCTTTAGAGGATATTTTTGTTGTTAACATATCTTACCTCCTATTAGGTTTTACCTAATATAACGTAGGACAGATTTTATATCAACAGCATTTGAAACAGAAATGGAAGTTCATCGGAAAGCAGGTTTTTCAAGAACAACGATGTAAAGAATTGTGACTACTCACGTAGTCAGGCTGAAGCTGTTTAGACTGAAGGATGAAGGGGTCAGAAGAGCACGATTGCTGTACTTTAGCGGAAACATCTGATTCTTGCACCAAACATGGCTTCAAAATGCGCTTTTTCCTAACAGTCTTCAGTCTTCAGCCTATCCACCTGAGTAGTTACATAATATTTTTCTTATCGATCTTTTTTATTTTTGGTATTTAAGCGGTCAACCGTATAATTGCTTGCTATACCATCATAGAAAAAATACAAATATGGAATTTAATATAAAAACTCTGCTGCACCCAAGAATAGAAAATCATTGTGAAAAGTTATTCGATCGTGGGCATTATAAACATGCTGCCTTGGAAGCAATGATTCAGGTTGAACTTGCTTTGAAAGAAAAGTCGGGAAAAAAGAAGAAATACGGTGTGAGCCTTATCACAAGCCTATTCAAAGATGGTAGAGGAATAAAATTAAGAGTACCCTTTGGTAATGAACTTCAAAAGCAAGCTGAATCCTTGTTTAGTGGGTCATTTACTTATTACCGCAATTACGCTGCACATGATGGAAGTAATATTGATGAAAAATCTGCTGCAAGAATAATGATAATTGCAAGTGAACTTTTGGAGCTAATCGGTACATCACAGTTAAGTTATAGAGATATAGGCGGTATTAATGGACTTATAAAATCGGGGATTTTTAAAAATGAAGAATCTCTAATGGATTTATTAAAATTACTTAATGGTTATACAATTATTGACGATACAACTGACGGTTTCTTTGAAGATTTGGCCGTAAATGGTTTTACCGATGGTCAGATGACTGCTGTAATCGAGTTAGGATTTGTTGAGTACATAACAAAGAAATACGTTCCTGAAACGTTCGAATTCAAACATCCAGATTTTATTCCTGATGAAATAAGTTGTTTTAGTTTAACAAAATTGGGCAACAAAATATTAGAAAGAAAAAAATAGTGGTATATAGGGATAGGGACACCCATCGCTGAGCGCCCCTCCCACACCACCGGACATACGGATCACATATCCGGCGATTCGGCTGGTCAAAACAGACACAAATAAACATAATGAACATCTGGTCTGCCTGGCCTTGGGGAACGCAACGCTACCAGCATTTCAGCAACTGCTGCATAATACCAGTAAGAATACAGCAATTCTCATTATGGAATATTTAATGGAATTTCAAAAGGTTGTGAGTTCTAATTAAATTTAAGCAAGTCGGATTTTCTCTTGTTTTTGCGGATTTTCTGTATTTTTTGAAACGCGAATAGAGCCTGCAAAAAATTACCAGGCTATCAACTGTTCAGAATAATTGAAAAATATTGTTAAATTCCATAATGAGAATTGCTGGTAAGAATACGCTCTTTGACAGCCATGACCATTTACCCAAACCATTCGGTTGGGGACCGTTCGGGCCTTCGCCAGGGTGAGTCCTCCGTGGTGTTCACTGCTCGTTTCCCTGGTTATGCTATGAAAAAATCCTATTATGGGGTCTCAGTCTATGGATGTTAATAGCAGACTTTTAATGTTGAACGAAAACAAAGTAGAATTAAATGAGGTGCCCCTTTCACAATTTTCTCCTTTTATTCGGCAACCTTCTGCTTCATTCGCAGTTGTAGAGAGGGAGTTAGTGGGTAGCCTTTCTATGCTTCAAGACGATCGTCCAATATCACCCTACCAGCTATCATCATTTTTCAACTTCTGTGAACTTTTTTGCCTTTACGAACAGTTGATAATAGGTGAACACACATCTTTTATAGATACAGTTCATGATATACCTGTTCGGTTTTTAATTTCTGAGGGTATCCTAAATATCGATGTAACTTTCCTTAACCCATCTTTTCCACTTTTATGAGCCAATGCTCAAAATGAGCATTATTTTAGAGCTCTTAAAAATTTAAACTTAATGATTACAATATATTATAAATATGTTGTTTTGATTTTTCCAATGTAGTGCCATAAAATGAAAAAGGTCTTGATTTTCTTATTGATATGTGCATATCATATTATTATGAATATTCTAAAGGTCACGACAAAAGCAGAAAAGGCAACAATCAGCACTATAGCTATTAGATGAATGAGTTAAAAGGAACTAAAAAATGAACAAAAGTAGTGCCATAATAAAGATTTTAAAAAAGTAACTTACTGTAATTATAGGAGTTATTTTTTTTATTCGAAAAGATGGGTTAATATCTCGTTCAAATTCAACCATAATTATTGTCTTTAATCCTGACCAGTTTTCTTTTCCCTGCAACCAGTCAATTTCAGAAACAGTAGTATATTTTCTGGTTTCTATACGTCCATGATCAGGGTCAATGGTAGTATGTGAATCAAATGAAATATCTTTAAAATCGTTTTCTCTGGCATCTTCAAAAAATAATGTCACCTGGTCATTCAAGTTACCTTGATTACCTTTAAGTGCAAGAACATAATCGGCACCTTTGTCTATTATAGCTTCAGCAATTTTAGTCTGAGTTCCCATTGCATCTATTGTTACAATACAACCACTTAGCTCCAGAATCTTAATAAGTTCAGGGATCGCTGTAATTTCATTGGACTTTTCACTTGTCTTGATCTGTCCTAAACTTATTCCATTTTCAACACACCAAGCGTTCACCATATGTATTGCTGATTTGCCAGATGCCCGATCATGAGACCGACGTAATGTTTTGCCATCAATTGGGACTACTTTGCTTTTTGAGGTGTTAAAAACTGTTCTAACCCAGTTTAAAAAACAATTTTCTAACTCCTCTGTACACACAGCAATAAAAAAACGTCTAAATGTATGATGCGTTGGAATCCCACAAGGTAATTCTAAAAACTTTTTAAGCCATTCATACTTGGCTTTACCATACGCTTCAATTTCGGGCCAATTGTTAGCCCCGCTGATTATGCCACACAAAGCAATGGTTATGATATCAATTAGTTTGTGATCTGATCTACCAACAACTCTTGGGTCTGTAACTATTGAAAAATGCTCGCTCAATTTGACAGGACTATTCTTGTCCATAGATGGTCTCCTTTGTTAAGGGTTAGATATCCATCTATGCATAACAAGCTTTTTTCCGAATGTCTAATACTTTTTGATGCAATCGCCCTGCTGGCGTACATATACAATGTTGACAGATCTGGAGGCTGTATTTCGTTCACTGAAATCTGAGCTTGGGATGCGGCCTGTTTTCCATCAACTTACAAAACGGGTAACAGATCATCTTTTTATCAGTGTTTTAGCTTACCATTTAGTTCACAGTATCCGTTATCAATTAAAAAAAACTGGTATAAACAGTAGCTGGTCTGATTTGAGAAAACAACTGATAGGTCAAAATCGAACAACAATTTCCATGCAGTGTCGAGATGATGCTGTTGTACATGTAAGAAAAAGCACTCGGCCTGAGCCAAGACAACAGAAAACATACTCTGCTTTAGGCTTATGCCCTCTCCCTGGCAAAACGATCAAAACAATTATAAACAAAAGTAGTGCCATAATGAAGGTTTGAAAAAAGTAACATGCTGTAATATATGGAATTTATTTTTTTGGTCAAAAAAATGGGTTAACATAACTGAAGTGCCACGGCAAAGTGATATCTTCTTTGCTATGAAAGAATGTGCCGGGAAGGGTCTTATTTTGTCCTGTCCAGAGGATTTGAGCTATATACACCTCTGCAAGATAACCCCTATGGTCATGGATACGCCGTTTTATAGTCTGATACTGAGTTCTTAAATCGTTTTGTACTGCGGCTCGATCCTGACCCTCTACCTCGATTCTCCCCCACACCTTTAGGAATTCAAGCAGGATCGGGTCATCTATTTTCCTGAACCAGCCTCCAAGTTCCATGTACTGAAGAAGATCACCTCTGGATAGTTTTATCAATACATCCCTGATGGTCTACATGGGCACTACTTTTCCCTCACGCTCGGCAAGTTCTTTCTGAATTCTATCAAGATCAAGCCGATCTCCTTCTTCCAGGGCAGAAAGGTATAGTACCCACTTAGTAATTAAAGTCAGATATACCATACGGAAATTTCATTATTACCCCTCCTCCCATATCCTTATTTTTTCCCAAAATTCTTCCTTCTCTTTCCCACATAAAGAAGTTTCCAGGATCGCCCATTAATTTTGAATTATTGAAAGTAAATATTTAATATCCGTCCC
>JAJSZW010000089.1 GCA_030262895.1 Deltaproteobacteria bacterium
TTCCACTGTCCCAAAATAAGTTCTATGTGCTGCAAATCTATGCCAAGTTCCTTTTCTGGATATATGATAACCTCGGATACTGTTCCCCTCGCTGCCAGATCAACGGCAGGAATGACAGCCTGAAAACCATTACCGGTTATATACCAGTGTTTGGATGTTTCAGTTCTATAGATTTTTCCACCAAGGACTTCGGCTATTCTGTCAGCTGTTGGTCTCTGAGCATATAACATTTGCACAATTGCCTTTATCTTTTTGTGAAAGTTATCCATAGGTCTCAAATTGTTCTTTTCGTTGGAATTGGCAGGCCGGTAGAAAGCAACTAACAATGAGGCTGACAGAATTATTAAGGCGATAAAGTAAATCAAAGAACTTTTTGGGTTTATCTTTGTTGCCATCTATATTTCTCCATAAAATTAAAGCCACTAAAGTTGAGGGTGAAATACACGCGCTGGGTCATTGTCAAAGACTATACACTCCGACAGCAATACCTCGCACTATTTCTTAACACCATAAATTACAAGCCGTTGTGAATTCGGGTAAAAGTGAACTTGATATGGTGGATTTCCTTGTCCTATTGGTTGTATAGGAGCAATCTCGTTATACTTATGAATAATAATAATGTTTCCTGCTTTTAAGTAGCCTTTCTTTGACATTTCATCAATATCCTTTGGCTTAACATGAATACAACCATGTGATTCAGTTAATATGACCGGTAGCCCACGCGCAGATGAAGCCTCATTATTTGGAGTTGGATGAATGAATTCAGAATGTATCTTCTCTCCTTTATTTTTGTCCAAACGACGATTTTTGTTTAAGTCTTTGAAAAAATAGCAGGTTTGATGACCAAAATCATTAAAAACCCATTTCTTTGGAATTATTCGCGTTCCGTATAATTCTTCATGATAATCAAGTATGTCCTCTCTACCCAGTGTCGTAAGCTTGCTTAAATGCTGCCATCTATTATTATGATATACGAAAATCTTTCCATTTTCCTCTTTAATTGAACTTCCCCATCGAATTTTGGACCAATCTGCGTATAGGCGACTAGAGTGCCTACCACAATATGCTATAACATATTTGCCAGCATCGGTAGGACCTGCTTTGTAACCATCTCCTCCCATTTTAGCAACTGACGGCCCACCAACGGCCTTATAAATTTTTTCGATGACCCTCTTTTTCATTTTCTATAACTCTGATTCCTGACTTTACAATTTGATTAATGAATCCGCCGCCGAACCCGCATAACCGGCTGGTAAAGGAGCGCAGCGGATTTGCCAGTCCGAGTTAATGCGGTTGTTATGCGTTTTGAATGGAAAAAACTGATTCTAAACGCTTTTTCAACCGCTCTCTAAGTTCGACAATCGTCTCATACATAATATGGTTTATGCCCTGAAGATCGAATGGAAGACCAGATCCCTTCCGTGCAATGAGTATAGTTGGACACTTTAATGCATGCGCATATCCTATTTCATAAAAAACATTTGGATTTGATCCAGTAGTATCACCAACAATTGCATCCGCAGCGCTAATTTTTGCGCAAATTATTTGAAGAATGCTTTCGTTATGCTCGATATCATCTGCACGTTCAACAATGAACCCTAAGCTTTCTGAGACTTCACGGATTCCGAGAAAGTAAACATCTTCAAATTCTTTTGCAAAAGGCATTACTACGAAAATCCTCTTCTTCTGATCGCGCTCACGGGTACTCTGCTGTTGTTCAAATTCTCTTTCAGCTTCTTGAACTGCACTCTGCTTACCTTTCACCCGCTGTTGTAAGTCCGCGAGTTCAAGCAGTTCAACTGTGTACTCCTTTGCAGCTTGTCTCGCGTGACGGGTGAATCCTGATTTTGCTACAACGATTGCACGATCGATAAGCCCTCGCTGTTTAAGCAGTTGCGCTACTGATACAAAAGACACCACTGATTGCACCCCTACGGGTCTCTCAGTAGACTTGCATTCGACTGCGACAGTGATATCAGAACCAGATGATGTTTGTTCTTTCAAAACCATATCGATTTGACTTCCAGCCAAACCGACATCAACCTCGACTTTGGCCCCAAGGGCTCGATAAATCGCAGCTACTTCTCTTTCAAATTGATAGCCTGCCACTACAGCTTTGGCTTTTTTATGGGCCAATTGTTCTAAGAACGCCTTTGGAAGAGAACCGGATTTATCCAGTGTCTCAATGTCCGCAGAGCTAGGATTTCGGTATTCAGAGTTTTCTAATCCCTTTGCCTGGCTCAGATCGGTATTAAACAATCGAGTGTAACCGAATATAGCGCGATCGAAAATCGCACCACTCAAATTGGCGTCCTCAAGATTTGTCATTGTAAGATCGGCATTTCGCAGATTAGCTTTATTTAGATCAGCCTTATGGAAATCCGCTCGGACAAGACGAGCTTGAGAGAGATTTGCACCTACCAGATCTGCCCAACGCAAATCTGCCCACTCAAGATTGGCATTTTGTAAATTAGCACTGTTCAGGTTAGCTCTTGATAGATCTGCACGCCGGAGATTAGCATCACTTAAATCAAAGGATTTCTCAGGGTTCTCTTCCCTCCATGTTGCAATTGTTTCTACACCTTTAAGCACTATTTCTAAGTGTTTCTTATCAGCCATGAACTATGAATCCTTTTGTGAATATTGTGCGCATAACTCTACGCGCTTCAGCCGCGCGGCCCTTTGCGTCGGCTGAAAGCGCCAAGTTGGGTGCCTCCGCTATTCTGTAAAGCGCGTTTCTTGGCCGCTAAGAACCACTCATCCAACAAATGTGGCAGGTCACCGGTGCTTGGATCGTAAATGACCGCTCGATAATGGCTGACGTCAAAAGGCAGGTCGGTTGCCTCTGGATTCTTCTGCCGAAGAATGACTACATTTTTTCCAAGTGCATGCGCCAGCCCGACTTCATACCAGACATTCCTGTTGTCCTCTGTAACTTCTGCTATGATGAGCTTAGCTCTGTTGATTCCAGTCCAAATGTCTTCCGCGACGATGCCAGGAGCAGACTTGTTGGCGGTGACGCATTCAAAGCCATGCCGCTCGACTATTGGACGTATCGAGTTCTCGAGGAGACTAAGATACGGGTCGTGAAACGGCAAAATCGCAAAGCAGCACAGAGGTTCTTCAGGGATGAGGTAATGCGGCTTTCGGAAGAGAGGGTGCTCTCCGGCGAGCCTGTCGAATGCCCTAACCCCGTTTGGGAATGTGCGCGGTCCCCAGGTTCCGCGTTCGATCACGCACCGATCACCTACCGTGCAGTCGCGTAGGGTTGTGTCCGATCCAATCTCGCACCCTTCGCCGATCCTAGTCGAACCAAGCAACTGAACATTGCGTCCGATTCTTGTTCCACGATCTATCGTAACATCGTAGTCAACAAAGGTCGTTCGGGCATCTTGAAACTCGATTCTTCGTTGGCGATGCCGTGAGATAACCTGCCTGCGTAAGACCATGTCCGCATCTTCGAGATCATCTTGGGCATTAGGGGCAACGGCCTCCCTTTCCGACACTTCGGTGTAGGAGGCAACGGTCCCGCCTTCTCGCTTCACGATTGCGACTGCATCGGGCAGATTCTGTTCGCTTCGACCGCCGGTGAGCTTCTGCATTGGCAGTCTCGGGACGACGCTCATGAATGTTTCCGCGCGCCAAACAGATAGCCCTGCAAATACCTCCGACGGGCCGAGTAGCCCCTGTGTTTCGACGCGGAGGTCACGTACGCAGTTTGGAGTGCCGTCTTCGTCGCGAACGATTGCACCCAGCGACTTTGGGTTGGTCAAACGGGCGGTTGCGAGGGTTAGATGTGCGCCGGCATCACGATGAGTCTCTAGTGTGCTAAGAATGATCGATTCGTCTAAAAAGGGGCAGTCGCCAAATAGGACAATAACCGTGTTGACGTCTTCAGGTAACGGAATTGCTTGCGCCGCTGCGTGACCCGTCCCGAGTTGTTCCTCCTGGTGTGCCCATTCTACGTTAGCGTCGCCAATTGAATCCTTGGTCGCGATGCGATCATGACCTACTACAGCCAAGATGCGGTCAATTCTTGCTTTGCGGAGATTCTGGACTGCATACCAAACCAATGGGTGGCCTCCTATATGAGCCGTCAGCTTGTTGAACCCCATTCGAGTCGAGCGGCCTGCCGCAAGTAGAATTCCTAATACTGATCTCATATCCAAACCTGGCATGATACACACTCCTCACCTAATATATAGTAGACTGCCGAATAGTCTTCTTATAATACGGCTAATCTACGTACGAAATTGTTTTATACGGCTGTTTGGTCGTATAAAACGATCTATTTGTGGATTAGACGTCTTTTTTGCTCGATAAAAATTTTGATTTTAGTATTATATCAGTGCTTGAACAAATAATCATACAAGGTGAATTTTCGCCAAAATGGTTATCATTTTTAACTTTCATGTAAGATGAAGTCAACGAAATTATTATTCAGAAGACAACAAGGGGGGAATGCTGAATCTTGAAAAATTCATGGAAATCTTATGCAAAGCCGAAGTTGGATAAGGAATAGACGTGGTTTCGTTCGGGTGCGAAATTTTATCAAGTTAACATTTTTGTAGTTTATTAGCTAACAATTTAACAGAAATGTAATTTTGTTATTTGTTTTTTTCTCTCTTGATAAACAAATTATATTGAAATATTAGTAGATTAAATTCCTATTTTTTTCTTGGCATATCTATTGCTTTTATAGATTATTGCCCTATTGCCTATTGCCCTATCGCTCTTATAATTAGATTGCGCAACTTAGCGCCCTTCGGGCGAGCTTTCAGGCTGTAATTATATTGTTTTTTCGTAGGGGCGATCCTTGTGATCGCCCTGATTTGGGCGAATGCAAAATTAGGGCGAATACAAGATTCGCCCCTACATTGTGCCGATAAAACAATAACACCATAAAAAATGGAAATATACTATAAACTTATGACTCACGAGCTCTGTATATAGGGAGAAAATAATGTGCCGTTTATTTGCGATAACCAGCGATAACCCCCTGTCTCCAATGAAAGCAATAGAGGCTCTGGATGTTATGCGCGAAGGGCATGACGGTTCTGGTGTAGGTATTTTTTTGCGTGACCTGGGAGGACCTTTTGAAAATATGAAGGATGCCCCTATTCTGTCAGGTGTTTTCAGCGAAAAAGGGTTAAGGCGTCTGGACACATTTATGATGGAAATCGGTTTTATGACCAAATACAAGTTATCTATTAAAGTCCCTAAAACACCGCCGCCATGGGTGCCAAAGAGAGATATTTATCTTGTCCGTGCCTATGAATATCCAGAGGAGTGGGATGGATTAAGCCGCAAGGAGTTGCATGAAAGACTTCTTATAATACGTCTTCAGCTTCGCGAAATGGGGGAAGAAAAAAAAGATATGATAGTCTTCTCCTTCTGGCCTGACACAATTATGATTAAAGAAATCGGCAGTCCCATGGATGTTGCAAATTATTTAATGCTTGACCGCCCCGAGCTGGAGGCCAGGATAATAATGGCACAGGGCAGACAAAATACCAATTATGAGATCAATCTTTATGCGTGTCATCCTTTTTTCATCCAGGGTTTTTCCACAATGACCAATGGAGAAAATACCGCATTTATACCCATCAGGGAATATCTTATATCAAGAGGATTTCACGGGTACATGGGTTACCAGTCGGATTCAGAAGTTTTCACGCATATTCTGCATTATATATCTGCAAAACTCGGACTTGGCATTGAAGCTTACAAACATATTATAACTCCGCTTCAGAATGAAGATCTTAAAGATCATCCAAATGCTTTCTTTTTAAAACAGCTCAAACATTCTTGCAGAAGACTTATAATAGACGGACCAAACTGTATAATTGGATGTCTGCCCAACAATACCCTTTTCATGGCTCAGGATAGAAAGAAACTGCGGCCTGGTGTTGTGGGAGGAAAGCAGGGAGTTTTTGCCTTTTCTTCTGAAATATGCGGACTCGACGCAGCTCTCCCCGACCGTGACAAGAGTAAAGACTTTCAACCAATGCATCTTGACACAGCCATAGTAAGCCCTGAACGTCAGGAGGTTAAAATATGTCGTCAAACAGACCAATTACCCCTTCCACTTTAAGTGTAAAAGATCTGCCCTGGCAGATCATATGGGATAAAGACAAATGCACTCTTTGCGGGAAATGTACTGCCGTATGTCCGGTAAACGCAATTGAACTGGGAGTCTTTCGCAAAAGAAGCATAGAAACAAGCATGGGACTGGAAAGTACTCCATCCAATGATTTTAAGATTTATTACGGAATAAGGCAGAAAACTGATCCGGCCTATAGCTGTGTTGGATGCGCCATGTGCAATCTGGTCTGTCCTAATGACGCGATAATACCTGCAAAAAGTGACGAGGCAGATAAACTTAGATATCATATTAATCAGGGTGGGCAACCGCGCCGTCGCGGAGGCAGACGAGGTACTCCCGACAGTCTTTTAGATATGATAAAATTTATAAGAATTTCAATGCTGACAGACCCTGCACTTGATGCCGGACGTCACGAATTTGAGCTTACAACGCTGCTCGGAAGAATTTTATCTCCTGAAGAAAATTTAAGTTTTCTTAACGAAAACGGCTGGATACCGCCTGTAAGAGAAATATATCCTCTTATGATAGGGGGGATGTCTTTTGGAGCTCTGTCGCCAAATATGTGGGAAGGGCTTCAACTGGGTGTATCCTATCTTAATGAAGAATTATCTATGCCTGTTCGCATCTGTACGGGCGAAGGCGGCTGCCCGCCGAGATTGCTTCGCTCCAGGTTTTTAAAGTATGTTATCCTTCAGATTGCAAGCGGTTATTTTGGCTGGGATGAAATTATTCATGATATTCCTGATATGAAGGAAGATCCTTGCGCCATAGAAATAAAATATGGCCAGGGAGCAAAGCCCGGTGATGGAGGGCTTCTTATGTGGTACAAGGTTAACAAGCTGATTGCAGCGATCCGTGGTGTGCCCACAGGAGTGAACCTTCCAAGCCCGCCCACACATCAGACGCAATACTCAATAGAAGAATCAGTTGCGAAGATGATACAATCAATGTCAATGGCCTGGGGTTTCAGGGTTCCTGTTTATCCTAAGATTTCCGCCACATCAACAGCGCTGGCGGTTTTGAACAACTTGACCCGGAATCCTTATGCTGCCGGCCTTGCCATTGACGGAGAAGACGGCGGAACCGGAGCTGCTTACAATGTCTCAATGAATCATATGGGGCATCCAATAGCCGGCAATATACGCGACGCTTATCTCAACCTTGTCAAAACAGGAATGCAGAATGAAATTCCGCTTATTGCCGGAGGCGGCATTGGAAAAAATGGCAACCTGGCGGCAAACGCTGCTGCACTCATCATGCTGGGCGCAAGCTGTGTACAAATCGGAAAATACATCATGCAGGCTGCTGCCGGATGTTTAGGGTCAGAAACAGACAGGTGCAACATCTGCAACATCGGGTTGTGCCCAAAGGGGATAACTTCACAAGATCCTCGCCTTTACAGGCGTCTTGATGTCGATAAGGTAGCACAGCGTGTAGTGGACGTTTTTCTCAGTTTTGACACAGAACTCAAAAAGATTGTCGCACCCTTAGGACGCTCAACATCCCTTCCAATAGGAATGTCTGATGCCTTAGGAATAAATGATTACAACGCTGCAAATCGTCTTGGTATAAAATACGTTGTTTAGAATTAAGGAAAGTTCTTAATTCGATGCGGAGAATTAAATGAACGACAATCGATATTATATAATTTCCGGTAAAATATATGGGAAACGTTTGGACTCACGTATCCTTGAAGAACAAATTCAAAAAGCTGTTGCAGACGGCCATAGATATCTGGAAATAAAAGCCTTTGGCCAGCATGGGATTGGCGGACGTCTGTGGAAAGCTGGTGATGATAAAGTCCATATCAAAATAATTGGACATCCAGGGCAGCGTGTTGGATCGCTGGGATTTCCAAACACATTTATCGAAATTATGGGGCCTGCATCTGATGATGTTGGATGGCTTAATGCAGGAGCCCGGATAGTTGTTCACGGAAATGCCTCAAACGGAATAGCAAACGGCATGGCTCAGGGTAAAATTTACATCGCCGGTAATATTGGCTCCCGCGGCATGACCATGACAAAACACAACCCTCGTTTTGATCCCCCTGAATTGTGGGTTCTTGGCTCAGCAGGTGATTATTTCGGTGAATTCATGGCAGGAGGAATTGCCGTTATCTGCGGATTTGAGGCCCAGTCACCAGATAATATTCTTGGGTTTCGGCCATTTGTGGGTATGGTAAGCGGAAAGGCTTTTTTTCGCGGTTCACACAAGGGCTTCAGTCAGCCGGACGCTAAAATTGTGCCGATTACAGATGAAGACTGGGACTGGCTTACTAAAAATCTGAAAATCTTTCTTAAAAACATTGGCAGGCCGGAACTTTTTAAAACTCTCTCTGATAAAAATGAGTGGCAGCTTTTAACCGCACGTACCCCGCAGGAAAGAACCGGACGGCAGCTCCGCAGCATGGAATCTTTTCATGAAAAAATATGGAATAAAGAGCTTGGCAGAGGAGGTATATTTGGAGATCTTACAGACTTGGACAGAAGCCCCATACCTCTTATTACTACCGACAAATTGAGACGATTTGTTCCTTTATGGGAAAATAGAAAATATGCAGCTCCCTGTGAAGCCAGTTGTCCTACAGGTATTCCTGTCCGTGATCGATGGCGGCTGATAAGGGAAGGCCGTATTGACGAGGCTGTGGACATGGCCCTTGCATATACCCCTTTTCCCGCCTCTGTTTGCGGTTATCTATGCCCCAATCTCTGTATGCAGTCATGCACCAGGCAATCAGCAGACATGGTTCCAATAGATGTGAAAAAACTCGGCAAGGCAAGCATAAATGCGAGCCTTCCGGAACTACCGCCATTAAGCGGAAATAAAATCGCCGTAATTGGCGGCGGCACCGCAGGAATTTCTGTTGCATGGCAGCTCAGGCAGCACGGACATGAAGTAACTGTTTATGATATGTCAAAAACCCTGGGAGGAAAGATATCCTCGGTTATTCCGGACAGCCGGATTCCAGAAGAAGTGATTACAAAAGAACTGGAAAGGATACAAAAGATCATTCCACACATACATCTCCAGCAGCGTCTCGAACTGAAAGAAATCGAACAGCTCAGGGAAGATTTTGACCTTCTGGTTATTGCCATTGGAGCGCAAAAGCCAAGAGTAATTCCTATCCCAGGCAAAGAGCTAATGATAACTGCTCTTGATTTTCTGATACAGGCAAAAACAGACAAAGCAAAGCCAGGCAAACGCATGGTAATTATTGGCGCCGGAAATGTGGGGTGTGATGTTGCCTCCGAAGCTTACAGGCTTGGGGCCGAACATATTACACTCATAGATGTTCAGGAACCGGCCTCATTTGGCGAGGAAAGAAAAAACGCAGAAGCTATCGGCGCAAAATTCAGATGGCCGTGCTTTACAAAGGAAATTACAAAAAAGGGTGTTAAGCTTATGACAGGAGAAGTCATACCTGCAGACACTGTAATTATATCTATCGGGGACGCCCCGGATCTAGAATTTCTTCCGGAAAACGTGGCCACAAAACACGGGTTCATTGTAGTTAATGACTACTACCAAACCACTGATCCCAAAATTTTCGCAATCGGTGATGCAGTAAAACCAGGTCTTTTAACAGATGCTATCGGGTCCGGCCGAAAAGCAGGGAAAGCAATAATAAACATCCTGAAAGGCAAAAAACCACTTGACGATACCCGCGAGATGATTCATCGTGAGCGGATTACTCTGGAATATTTTGATCCAAGAATAACCGGCTTTGATGATATTGAGCAATGCAGCTCACAATGTTCATCCTGCGGAACCTGCCGGGACTGTGGGATATGTATTGCTGTATGCCCCCAGACAGCTATCAGCCGGAAGGAAATAAAAAACAACGATTTTGAAATGATCGTAGATGAAACAAGATGTATTGGCTGCGGATTCTGCGCAGAAGCCTGTCCTTGCGGAATCTGGAATATTATAGAAAACAAACCTGTTGAGTAACCAGAACCTTTGAACCCCATAAGCACTAACTTAAGCTGCGAGATAGTATTTGGGATGTATTTAGAATATCGAATGTCGAACAAGGAATGATGAATGTCGAAGGAAGGTAATACCTTTGATCTTGAAGGATGAAGACAACCAGTTGATTTCGATATTTGTGAAAAGCATTGATACTGCAAAACAAAAGAGTAAGAAACCTTCATAATTCGACATTCGACATTCGATATTCGATATTCGCATTTTTACTAAATTAGTTGTTTAAGTTAGCGCTTATGCCTTTGAACCGTGAACCGTGAACCCGTAATATGAAAGCCATACTAGCTCTAGAAGACGGACGTACCTTCAACTGCCGCAGCTTTACAGGACCCGGAGAAAGCTGGGGGGAAGTCGTATTCAATACAAGCATGACAGGATATCAGGAAGTATTGACCGATCCTTCATACAGGGGACAGATGGTGACCATGACATATCCTCTTATCGGCAATTATGGTATCAATCCTGAAGATATTGAGTCTGACAGGATACAGGTTTCCGCTTTTCTGGTTAAGGAATATCAAGATTTCCCGAGCAACTTCAGATCAACCTCCACTCTTGCAGATTATCTGAAAGTCCAAAAAATACTGGGCATTGAGCAGTTTGATACACGCGCGCTTACAAGGCATATCCGAAAAGCCGGCGCCATGCGTGCATTCATAACAACCCGTGATCTGGACCCTGGCTCCTGTGTAAAACGTGCCCAGGAAATTCCAAGCATGGCAGGACAAGACCTTGTAAAAGAAGTAACAACAAAAGTTCCTTATTTCTGGACACAAGGAAAGCCGGTTTATATCGGAAGTAATGTCGCTCTAAACAAAAATATATGGAAATACAGCGGAAGCAAACATTCTGTTGTAGTCTTTGACTTCGGGATAAAATACAATATTTTACGATGTCTTGAATATGCCGGTTTTGAAATTTTAGTTGTTCCGGCCACAACAAGCGCTGAAACCATAAAACTTATTGAGCCTGACGGGCTCTTTCTTTCAAACGGTCCTGGTGATCCGGAACCTGTCAAATACGCAATAGATACCATCAGAAGTCTTCTGTCATATTGCCCGATATTCGGTATCTGTCTTGGACATCAGTTGCTTGCGCTGGCATTGGGTGCAAAAACTTTTAAGTTAAAATTCGGACATCGGGGCTCAAACCAGCCTGTTAAAAATCTTTTAACAGAAAGGGTTGAAATAACATCTCAAAATCATGGGTTTGCTGTAGATATAGACAGCCTGAATGAAAAAAATATTAAAATAACTCACATAAATTTAAATGATAATACACTTGAAGGATTCAGGCATCGTGAACTGCCGATTTTTGCCGTACAATACCATCCCGAAGCATCTCCCGGCCCCCACGATTCAAGGTATCTTTTTGATGAATTTGCTAAAATGATAAGACTATAATGCCGAAACGTACAGACATAAACAAAATCCTTATAATTGGCGCTGGCCCTATTATAATCAGTCAGGCATGTGAGTTTGACTACTCAGGCACCCAGGCTTGCAAAGCCCTTCGTGAAGAAGGCTTTGAAGTAGTTCTCGTCAACAGCAATCCGGCAACAATCATGACGGACCCTGAAATGGCAGATCAAACCTACATTGAGCCTGTTACACCTGAAATGGTTGCGGCAATAATAGAAAAAGAACGCCCATGCGCATTGCTGCCCACTCTGGGCGGCCAGACAGGCCTTAACACTGCGATACAGGTTGCAAAGACCGGGACTCTTGAAAAATTCGGCGTAGAAATGATCGGGGCTTCAATTGAAAGCATAAATAAGGCTGAAGACAGAGACCTCTTCCGAAACGCTATGAATAAGATAGGATTGCGCATACCTGAAAGCGGCATTGCAACAAATATGGAAGATGTCCGAAGTATTGCTGCTGAGATAGGATTCCCCATAATTGTACGCCCAAGCTTCACTCTGGGCGGAACAGGCGGCGGTGTAGCCTATAACCCCGAAGACCTGGAAAAATACGCCAAGGCGGGCCTGGATGCAAGTTTGATCGGACAGATTATGCTTGAAGAATCTGTTCTTGGCTGGAAGGAATATGAGCTGGAGGTCATGAGGGACAATAAAGACAATGTAGTTATTGTCTGTTCCATTGAAAACATGGACCCAATGGGCATACACACAGGGGACAGTATTACTGTTGCACCTGCTCAAACTCTCAGCGATAAAGAATACCAGAAGATGAGGGATGCCTCTATCGCGATAATGAGAGAAATCGGTGTGGACACCGGCGGCTCAAATGTCCAGTTTGCTATTAATCCTGAAAACGGAGATATGATAGTAGTAGAAATGAATCCAAGGGTATCGCGAAGCTCGGCCCTTGCTTCCAAGGCTACCGGCTTCCCGATTGCAAAGATAGCGGCAAAGCTGGCTGTTGGATATACACTTGACGAAATTCCCAACGACATTACAGGGGAAACCCTTGCATCATTTGAACCTACCCTTGATTACTGTGTTGTCAAAATACCTCGCTGGACATTTGAAAAATTTCCGGAAACCCGGGATTATCTTACTACATCCATGAAATCGGTCGGCGAAACAATGGCAATTGGAAGAACCTTTAAAGAAGCCCTTCAAAAAGGGCTAAGATCCCTTGAAATCGGCAGATATGGTCTAGGAGCTGATGGAAAGGATTTTTCCGACCGGCAAGGAAGACCTCCGTCTTTATCTGAAATTGAGCAAAAGCTTGCCACTCCGAATTCATTGAGAATTTTTTATCTCCGCCATGCATTTTTAAACAAAATGTCAATTCAATACATTAATGAATTAACCGGTATTGACCCTTGGTTTTTATATCAGATTAAGCAGATAGTAGAATTCGAACAAAATATTCATAAATTCAATGGCACTGCTCTGCCTGCATCTCTTTTAGAACAGGCAAAATCCCTGGGATTTTCAGACATTCAGATCGCACATCTTACAGGCGCCAGTGAAAACAGTATAAAGAAGTATCGTAAATCCATTAATATAAATCCGGCATATAAACTGGTTGATACCTGTGCTGCTGAATTCAAGGCAGCTACTCCGTATTTTTATTCAACATATGAAACAGAAAACGAAGCAAGAGTTTCAAACAGGAAAAAGGTTATGATCCTGGGCGGCGGCCCAAACAGAATCGGCCAGGGAATTGAGTTTGATTACTGCTGCGTCCATGCTTCATTTGCGCTTAAAGAAGAAGGCGTTGAGAGCATAATGGTAAACAGCAACCCTGAAACAGTCAGCACAGACTATGATACGTCTGACAAGCTTTATTTTGAACCTCTTACAAAAGAGGATGTTCTCCATATCGTGGAGACAGAAAAACCTATGGGTGTCATTGTCCAGTTTGGGGGCCAGACCCCCCTGAATCTTTCCGTGCCTTTATCTGAGGCCGGTGTCCCTATTCTCGGTACACAGCCGGAAAGCATTGACCGCGCTGAAGATCGCAAACTTTTTCAGGCAATGTTAAAAAAACTTGGGCTCGTTCAGCCGCAAAACAGTACTGCAATATCAGTAGAAGAAGCCGTAAGGGCAGCAGAAAAGATAGGATATCCTGTAATTGTACGACCTTCCTATGTACTTGGAGGAAGGGCGATGAAAATTGTCTATGACCGTAGTAAGCTTGAAAATTTTACAAGGCTTGCAATCATTGCATCTCCTGAACATCCCGTACTTATTGATAAATTTCTAGAAGATGCTGTCGAAGTCGATGTAGATGCCATTTCTGATGGAGAAACAACTATAATCGGCGGGATTATGGAGCATATAGAAGAAGCAGGTATACATTCAGGGGATTCAGCATGTGTCCTCCCCCCCTACAGCCTTAACGCTCAAACTCTCAATGAGATCAGGAACGCTACAATAGCCATGGCATCAGAGTTAAATGTCATAGGCTTGATGAATGTTCAGTATGCTATAAAAGATAAACGGCTTTTTGTCCTGGAAGTTAACCCCAGAGCTTCAAGAACAATTCCTTTTGTCAGCAAGGCAACCGGCGTTCCCCTTGCAAAACTGGCCACAAAAGTAATGCTTGGCAGAACTCTAAAAGACCTGGGACTCACCTCTGAAAAAACTCCTTTACATGTTTCAGTCAAAGAGGCTGTTCTTCCTTTTTCCAGGCTGCCGGATGTTGACGCACTTCTTGGGCCGGAAATGAAATCAACCGGAGAAGTAATGGGAATAGATTCGGATTTTGGCCATGCCTATGCAAAATCCCAGCTCGGAGCCGGATACAATCTGCCGACTTCGGGAATGGTCTTCATAAGCGTAAAAGACCATGACAAAACAGCGGTAACTGATGTTGCATCCCAATTTCATGAAATGGGATTCAAGATTATGGCAACTCGTGGAACTTCCAGGTTTTTAGAAAACCATGACATACCGAATATTGTAGTAAACAAGGTTTCAGTGGGACGTCCGCATGTAATAGATGCAATTATGAACAATGAAGTTCATCTGATCATAAATACCGGCTCAGGGGAAAAAACAAAATGCGATGGATATCACATAAGACGCGCTGCAATTAAATTCAACATCCCATATACAACGACTATTGCCGGAGCAAATGCAATATGTAAAGGGATTGCAGCGCTTACCAGAAAAAAACTTTCTGTAAAATGTATTCAGGAATATATTTGATGAATTTTTTAGATAAACCACGAGAGGCCTGCGGGATATTTGGGATGCATGACTATCCCGAAGCTGCAAAGCTCTGCTATTTTGGCCTGTATGCTCTTCAGCACAGAGGGCAGGAAAGTGCGGGCATAGCTGTTGCAAACGATAATGATATTACTGTGCATAAAGGCATGGGCCTTGTACCCGATGTTTTTGAAATAGATCATCTGGAAACATTAAAAGGAGGCAGCGCCATAGGGCATGTGCGTTATTCCACAACCGGGA
>JAJSZW010000090.1:0-13714 GCA_030262895.1 Deltaproteobacteria bacterium
ACAAGACAGTATTAATAAGTGTCAAAGGCAGACTTGACCCCTTTTGACCCGACCCCTTTTGACCCCTTTTTGAATTTTTCGGCCTCACCCCTGAAAATACCAATCCAGCCTGTCGGTTGACCCAAATCTGGGTCAACAGCTTGACAAGATTTGCGACATCCATTACAAATCTATGACAAAAACGTTTTGCAGGCGATTATAGATACCGGCAAGATATATTGATTTGGCACAACACTCCAACCATTTACTATTTTACCTGTTACTACCCATGATAGAAGCTCTGTGCCTGGGGACTTAAGCAGAGAGGTTTTGGATGCGCCTTGATGAGAGACTCATAGAAGAGAAGACAACAGATGGCAGTATAGATTTCCATGAACATATCTTAAGAGTCAGGGAAGAAGCTTCGAGTTGGCTTGAAGGCAATGACAAGAACGGCGTAGAACACTCAAAAAGACTGGAAGATTACCTGAATCGCCTCATTCCTGACGAGTTCAAGGAAAGGCTTAAGCCTGCCGAGATATTTATCCTCCTCTATGCTGTCTATTTGCATGACATCGGCTATAGGAATGAGCAAGGCGAAATAGAATCCCGCGATCATCCCTTACGAAGCAAGAAGTATATATTAAAAGACACCAAGAAATACCTCTTTGACCAATTTCCTTCTATGAAAAAGGGAGAAGTGCCATTAGCGGCCCAAGCGGTTGCAGAGGTGTGTTATGGGCATGCTCATGAATCTGTTTGCCCTCTTCGGGATATCTCAAATGATTTCGGAGATTCCTGTCTTTGCAAGGATCCCATTAACCTCCGGCGGCTTGCAGCGCTGCTAAGGCTCGCGGATGAGATGGACCAAGCCTATATTCGGTTAGGGCACTTGAGAAATAGTATCTCTCTGCCTGCAATTAGTCCGGGTATAGTCAGAATGCATTGGAAGGGCAATCAGAGTGTTGGGGAAGCTCTTGATAATTTTGTACAGGGAATTAACGAAACACTGGAGCCTGTGAATGACTTGCTTACTGAATGGGGCTTTCCTGAAAAAACCGTAGTATTAAAACCATTAGTGAAGAAACCGCCGACTCTACCAAAAAAAACCGTAGTATTAAAACCATTAGTGAAGAAACCGCCGACTCTACCAAAAAAAACCGTAGTATTAAAACCATTAGTGAAGAAACGGCCGACTCTACCAAAGGAGCAAATAGACTATAAGAAACTCATCCCCGAACACTATATCCCATCCAGGTGCCACAATGAAAAGGGGGACAATCAGGGCCTTCTTCACGATTATGTTCTTGAATGGTTAAATGACCGTAACCGTGAGCTTCTGGCAGTGCTTGGTGACTACGGCATTGGCAAGACCTCTTTTTGCTACAAATTTGCCTGTGATATGACCGGATATGGATACGTACCGGTTGTCGTCGAGCTTAAGACTGTGATGGCAGAAGGGTGGCGCGAGGTTATCCAAAGGGAAGTAAGAAGCAGAGCCGGAGACAGCACCCAAAGCCCCGTGCTTATCCTGGACGGTTTTGACGAATTGTCGCTGATCTTTGATAAGGAAACCGTTCTTGAAGAAATCGAAAACCTCTCAAGTACCACTCAGGAATACAAAAAGGTGATTCTGACGAGTAGAACCCAGTTCTTTAGAAGTGAATATGAGGAAAGGGAAATACTTGTTAGGAAGAAGTCCCTTGGACTAGGTCCTCGTTCGATGACATACCCTCGTTTTGAGAGAATATATATCTCGTTATTCGATGATGAGCAGATAAAACGGTATCTCGATCTTTCTTTAGGCAAAGAGAAGTCAGAAAAATTCTGGAACGAAACGGTGGAGGAGATTTTTGATGTCAAAGATTTGGCCAGACGCCCGATATTGATCGAACTTATAGTCAATGATCTGGAAGCCGTGCAAAATATAGCGGGAAAAGTAACACCGGGCAAGGTCTATCGCACTATCACAGAGAGGTGGCAGGAGAGGGAAGAGCAACGGCTTCCTCAATTCATTGTGCTGAAGCACAAGGAAGAAAAGATGCCCAAAAACATCATGCTGTTTATGGAGGAACTCGCCTATTGGATGCTTACGAAGGGAGTGGACCGGCTGCATTTCAAGACTCTGAGGGATGCCATAAATAAGTACTTTGATAATGAAACAAAAAAGATGCTGAGATTGTCCCTCGACAATCTCGATTATAAGATTCGCACTTCTTCCTTTCTCAGCCGGAATGAGGCCGAGGGTTACTATGTCTTTGCCCACCGCTCCTTTATCGAGTATTTTGTTGCCAGAAAACTTGCAAGAGAGATACCGCAAGATAAGGCCAAAGAGATAAAGATCACGGACCAAACAGCCCTTTTTGTTTCGGAACTCATGGACCCCTCGGTTTACGAAAGGATTGAACCGCCTCAAGGCGTCAGGGTTCCCGAGAACATGGTTTACATCCCTTCAGGACAATTTATTATGGGTGAAGAGGATAACATTCGGATAGCGAGCTTGAAGGAAGGATTTTTTATAGATAAGTATCAAGTAACCAATGCCCGGTTCTGCGCATTTCTCAATGAGCGCGGCAATCAGCAAGAAGGCGGCAAGGAGTGGATTGACCTGGAAGGGAGCTATGAAAAGGAGAGGTGCCGGATAAAGAGGGATGGCGATTGCTTTGCGGTGGAGTCCGGCTTTGAAGATCATCCCGTTATCTATGTCTCCTGGTACGGGGCAAGTGCGTATGCCAAATTGTCGGGAAAGAGACTGCCGGCCGAGGAGGAATGGGAGAAGGCAGCCAGGGGGATAGACGGACGTGTTTATCCCTGGGGAAACGAATTTGACAAGAAGAAGTGCAATACAGATGAATCGAAAATTGACCACGCCACGCCAGTGAAAAACTACCAGGAAGGCCGTAGCCCTTACGGATGCTTAAACATAGCGGGAAATAGCTGGGAATGGACTAATAGTTGCTACAATGAGGAAAAGGAGCTAAAGGTGCTGCGGGGCGGTTCTTGGTACAGTTATCGGAACGACGCCCGCTGTGCGAACTGCGACAGGAGCAATCCGGTGGGCATGGACAGCCTTAACGGATTTCGTTGCGCCAGGACTTTAAAATAATCCTTTGTTCTTTTACTCTTTTACCCCTTGCCGCCGGAGGCGGTCGAAGATCTTGACCATAAAGATATCGTAACGGTTTACGGTTGATCAAAACAGGCTACCAACTTAAATCGGAACACATTCTTCCATAATCAAGCAAAATCTAAGGAATTGCTAACTATTGTCTGAACGGAAACCTCAATTTCTTGTAGGTTGGGTTGAGTCCCTCAATTTTGTTGGGTTTCGTGCCTCAACCCAACCTACAAAAATCAATCACTTGGAAGAACTTAATTTATCAGGGCGAAACCCAACAAATCGATTTAATAGCTTTTCGTTCAGGCACTAACTATCTGAATTTACAGTCTGTCCAGACTTACATTAGTAGCCTCAAAACATAAAACTGTTAACTGTAAACCGATAACCGTGAACTGTTACGTTTTAAACAAGGAGGTCTTTAAATGAAAACATGGCTTTTTAGAATAACTTTTGTCTGTTTTTTCATAATTTTTCTATTTTTCTCTATAAGCTGTACTGACAAATCACCATCAAATCAAGTCATCGTAGTAGGCTCTCAATGGTATGGTCATATTCCTGTATGGATTGGCATAGAAAAGGGAATATTTAAGAAATATGGTTTTGACGTTAAATGGCAGTTTATTGGAAAGAGCATGGATCGATTAAATGCTATTTCTTCAGGAGATGCTCATTTTGCCAGTTTAGGGGAAATTGCCATGCTCAGTGCAATGGCGCATGGCAATACACGTTTTTACTGGGTTGGTAATCAGGATATTGCACCTGGATTTGAGGGGCTTGTTGCAAAGGAAGGGATAACGTCATTTGAGCAATTAAAAGGAAAAAAAATCGGCTTTCCCTTTGGCGCATCTGTTGATATTACATGCAGGCTTCTTTTAAAACAACATGGCCTTGATCCAAAAAAGGATGTTCGTCTAGTCAATCTTGAGGTCGGGGATGTTCCTTCAGTATTTCAAACAGGTCGAATAGATGCAGCGATAATCTGGGAGCCAGGCTTTTCACAACTTGTATCTATTGATGGTGCAACAGTTCTGGGAATGGATACGGATACGGAAGTTTATAAAAAGTTTGGCACCATGACCGGTCCCGATGTTCTGATAATCAATAAGGCCTGGAGTGATGAGGATCGCTTAAGA
This sequence comes from Deltaproteobacteria bacterium, assembly GCA_030262895.1. GTDB lineage: Bacteria > Desulfobacterota > Desulfobacteria > Desulfobacterales > ETH-SRB1 > B13-G4. The sequence goes on from JAJSZW010000090.1 coordinate 4,234, forward strand.
GCCAAAAGGTTTATGAAAGCTTATTTTGAGTCTTTGGAGTGGGTTGATTATAATCCGGAGGAAGCGGTTAAGTTGATCCAGGGAAAATATATTAACCAGGATTTAAGTCTTATTCAGAAAAATATAGAAAAATTCATCTGGCATGATATTGAAGACCAGAGGCGTATTATGACTGATAATGGTATATTTGGTCAGGCAGATTATATTATCCGTATTCTTCATGAGGATATGAAAGTTATTCCAAATAAACCTGATTTTCGCAAATGGGTTAATCTTGATATTCTCTCTTTTTAGGAACGAGGTTTAAATAACTTTCTCGTTATTGCGCTCAGATTTAGTTTGGATTTGTTCGATCTGAGGGCTCAAAATCTTAAGGAATAGCGAGCTATTTTGTAGATTTTGTGCTCTCAGATCGGGCAAAGGCGGCCTGAAGATGAGATGCAGGAATGGGAAAGTTGTTTAAACCCCGTTCATTATGAAATGAGAAGGGCTGTTAAAATAAATAAAAGTGCAATCATTATAAGTCAGGGGGAATGACGGGTGGAAGGAAAAGAACTTGGTTTATGGCGTTCTTCTGTTATTGGAGCTATAGGGTTACTTGTTTTTCTCAGTCTTTGGGAAGTTCTTGTGAGAACAAATGTTATTGACCCCTTTTTCTTACCAGCGCCAACCCAGGTCATTGATAAAGCAATTCAAATGACTACTGCTAAAGATGCAGTTTTATTAACAGACATTAAAATAAGCGCAACAAGAGTGCTGACAGGGTTTTTATTGAGTGTTTTTGTTGGTGTACCTGCAGGGTTGATTATGGGGATGAACCCGGTTATTCGTGCTGCGATAAATCCGATTATTTCAATAATCCGACCTTTGCCCGCATTAAGCTGGATCCCCCTATCTATGCTCTGGCTGGGTATTGATGAGCAGCAAAAGTATGCAATTGTTTTTATGGGGAGTTTTGCTTCCATTCTAGTTTATACCACAGATGCAACCATGCGTGTGGATCCCATTCTTCGACGAGCTGCCATGAATCTTGGTGCTTCACCGCTACAGATACTTCGTTATGTTATTCTCCCTGGAGCATTGCCTGACCTGTTAACAGGCCTTAAGGTTGTTCTTGCTATTGCATGGACATGTGTTATTTCAGCCGAAATGGTTGGCGCTAATAGTGGTTTAGGATTTCGAATCTGGACTGCTAAAGAATGGTCTGATACCGGTCAGGTTCTTGTGGGCATGATTAGTATCAGTGTTACAGTGCTGGTATTGGATATTCTTTTTCGCGGGTTAGAAAGAGTGCTTTTGCCCTATCAAAGGAAAACTTCCGGAACATGAGCGAAGCATTAATTAAATTTGACAATATAACAAAACGCTTTTCTTTACGTAAAGGTGATATTGTAGCAGTAAAAGATTTTTCCCTTGAGATTAAAAAAGGTGAAATATTAACAATAGTGGGCGCTTCGGGATGCGGCAAAACAACTCTCCTTAACATGGTCGCAGGATTTTTAACTCCCAGTTCAGGGAACATTTTACTCGACGGGCAGCCTATAACAAAAGTTGAACCGCGATGCGGTATGATTTTTCAAAATTATGCCTTATTTCCATGGCTGAGTGTGAGAAAAAATGTTGAGTTTGGGCCTAAAATAAACGGCGTTTCTAAAAAGGTGCGAAGAGAGGAATCAGCTAAGTACATAGAAATGGTTGGCTTAAAAGGATTTGAAGATGCTTACCCTGGGGAGCTGTCAGGAGGAATGCGCCAGCGTACTGCTCTATGCAGGGTACTGGCAAATAAGCCTGACATTCTGTTGTGTGATGAGCCTTTTGCAGCCCTGGATGCAATGACGAGGCAGATCATGCAGCAAGAACTTTTAAGAATTGTCAATGAATCGGGACAAACTGTGCTCTTTATAACCCACTCTATTGACGAAGCGCTTATTTTAAGCGATAAAATTGTTGTTATGTCTGTTCGACCAGGAACAGTCAAACACATCTATGACATCGAACTCCCCCATTCCGGAAAGGTTGAGGTTCAACTCACTGATGAATATCTAAAATTAAAACGACAGATATGGGCTATGGTTGAAGAGGAAGTAAAGATATCGATGAATATAGTTTCGAGTTAATTATCTGAAAGTCTATACAGATGTACAGATGGGGTCTATGTTTGACCCTTTATTTTTATACAAAATCCCGCCATTAACGTAAGCGTTCACGGAACATTGAAATTAGAAATTAGAAATTTGGCCTTCATGCTTTTGTACTGTTGATGAACGCATTCAATTTTGGGCCGACTTTTTCAACTATTGCTTTTATATTTGCAGCTATGCTGTCAGATAATCATATTATCTGATAGCCCACGGTGTTCTGAACCTTTCATCTCTCCCTAATTTCTACTTTCCAATTTCAAGTTTCAAGCCGTGAACGGCTACCCATTAACTAAATATAGGTTGCCTACAAATTTGTAAATATCGCATCTTTTACTTACAAATTTGTAATATTATATTTTGCCTTTTTCACTCCAATATGCCTATCTTGTTGAATTAATAGATTTTATTGTTTATGTATTTTTTGGTATATTTGTTGCTATTAATAAAGCAAAGTCTATTAAACTTTATTTTAGGGACAATACCATTGCTCGCAATAAACACAAAAAACAAGTATGAGCATGCCTCAAAGATGCTGCAGAAAAAGAAGGAGCATCTGATTTCAGGGTTTTTAAACAGAAGAGAGCCCTTTTTTTTGGAGCATAATGCCAGGATTTTAGACGATTATTTTCGTGAAAGTTTTGAAAGAAGTGAAGTCGGCCCTATGATGGGTATAAACAAGAATCCTTATGCGATTTTTGCCCTTGGCGGCTATGGAAGGGAAGAACAATGCATTCACTCGGATGTAGATCTTCTTTTTCTTTTTGAAAAGAATGTTCCGGATAAAACCGAGGACCTTATCCAGGAGGTTATTTACCCGCTATGGGACATCGGTCTTGATATAGGACATGCTACTCGCTCGATTAAGGAATGTGTAAGTCTTTCCGGAGAAGACCTGGAGGTGCTGACTTCAGTTCTGGATGCCCGTTTTATATGCGGTGTGTCCCTTTTATATTCAAAACTTATGGAGCAAATTCGAAAAAAGATCATTATCAAGCGATCTGACAAAATCATTAACCGGCTTATTGAAACCAATCTTCAGCGCCATGATCGTTTTGGAGACTCTGCTTATTTGCTGGAGCCTAATTTGAAGGAAGGGCGGGGAGGATTGAGAGATTACCACACAATGCTGTGGATTGGCCGGATAAAATATAACATTAAACAGCCAAGAGATCTCGAGTATTATGGCTGCCTTTCGTACGATGAGTTTAAAATTTTATCAGAAGCCCTTTCTTTTATATGGGAGGTTAGAAATCGATTGCATTATATAACGGGGAGAAGATGTGATCAACTCTATTTCGAATATCAGGCCAAACTGGCCAATACCCTTAACCTAAGAAAACAAAACGGGCTCCAGCAAGTAGAAATATTTTTGGAAAAGCTGCACGGCCGGATGGAATTTGTAAAACAGCAATACTTAATGTTTATTGGTGAACAGACATACACAAAAAAAATACAGCGGTCGAAAAAATTCAACGCGCAAACCAAAATATATGGTCTTGAGGTGACCAGAGATATGCTTTGCTTTATTTCTTCTGAAGCTATACTGGACTCTCCGGCTTTATTGATAAAAATATTTGAAGAAAGTGCTCACCTGCAAGTACCATTAAGTTCTGAAGCAAAACGGCTGTTAAAAGAATTTATTTATTTGATTGATGATGATTTCAGAAATTCGTCATTTGCTTTAAAATCTTTTGAAAGGATTTTACTTGCTCCGTCAACGACAGTTGATGTGCTGAATGATATGTTAAGCACTGGATTTCTAGTACAGTTTATTCCTGAATTTAAAAAAATTGTTAATAGAATTCAGTTCGACGAATACCATCTGTATCCTGTGGACAGGCATTCATTGCTTACAGTGCAGACAATAAAGAAATTCGGTATTCTTGAAGATAAAACCGGAGACCAGTTATGTGGGAATCTGTATAAAGAGCTTTCCAGTAAGAGATTACTGCTTTGGGCAGCTCTTTTCCATGATATTGGAAAAGGAGAACCGGCTGGCGGACACTCACAGAGGGGAGCAAAAATCGTTAATGATATACTTAAAAAAAGAGGCTTCAAAAGAAGCGATATAGAAACCATAACATTTTTGATAAATGAACATTTACTTCTTATCAAGATTGCGACTAGAAGAGATATCAATGATGAAGGGACAGCTATCGCCTGTGCCGGGAAGATAAAGGACATAGAACGTTTGATAATGCTTTACCTTCTAACTGTCTCGGATTCAATTTCTACCGGTCCAACTGCATGGAATGACTGGACATCGGTTCTTTTGAAAAACCTTTTTCTTAATGCGCTGAGCATATTGAAAAAGGGGGAGCTGGCAACAGGGAAAGCTGTTGAGATAGTTGAGAAGAAGAAGGAAGAAATTTTATTATCTGCATCTTCTCAGCAGGCAAGGCAAGAATTAGAGCAGCTTTTTAATGTAATGTCGCCTAGATATCTTCTGTACACTTCGGCACATGATATACTGGAACATATCGAGCTTTACAAAAGTCTTGGTAATACAGATTTTGTCTGGAAAGTAACACGAACCTCAGATTCTAATACAAGGGCTGTAACGATTTGTGCAAAAGACCGTCCAGGCTTATTTTCAAAAATTGCCGGAGTATTTACTTTGAACAGCATTGATATTCTGGATACTCAGGCATATACATGGCGAAATAATATAGCCCTTGATATTTTTAAAGTTAAACCGCCTCCTGATCAGATTTTTGAAACCGAACGATGGGATAAAGCAGAAGAGAATCTCAAATTTGCTCTATCAGACGAGTTGAATCTTACTGAAGCTCTAAAGGAGAAGATGTCATCGTATCGAACCTTTAGGCCCCGTACATCACAAAGACCTAACCGGATAGTTGTAGATAATGAAAGCTCCGGTTTTTTTACAATCATTGAAGTTTTTACCTATGACTTTCCAGGGCTGCTTTTCAGTATTACCGACGCTCTTTTCAGGAGTGGGTTAGATGTATGGGTTTCAAAAATAGCTACTAAAGTTGATCAGGTTATAGATATTTTTTACGTTAGAGATTTTGATGGCCAAAAGGTTGATTCAGCCGATCAGGTGGCAGCGATAGAGGAGGCAATTACAGAAGTGTTGCCGGGAAGAGACTAAAAAAGGAGGTAACTACTCAGGTTGGTTAGGCTGAAGACTGAAGACTTTTAGGGAAAAGACTCCCAGAAGCCAATATTTTTTTAAAGCGGCCGGAAATTTTGTCCTAAACATAGAGAATAACGCTCAGGAATCATTTGTTTCCTTCAGCCTATAGCCTTCAGTCTAAACACCTGAGTAGTTACAAAAGGAGAATTAAAAGGAAGGCAAAAAATTATGATTAACTCGGGAGACACAGCATTTATGCTTGTTGCAACGGCTTTGGTTATGTTTATGACACCTGGTTTAGCTATGTTCTATGGGGGATTGGTACGTTCCAAGAATGTACTTACAACCGTTTTACATAGTTTTTTATGTCTCGGCATTGTATCCATAATATGGTTATTTTATGGATATTCTCTTGCTTTTGGGCCGGATATTGCCGGTGTAATCGGCAATTTTGACTGGATATTTCTAAGGAATGTCGGACTTTCAACTGGTCCTTACTCCGACAGCATCCCACATCTATTATTCTGCGCATTTCAGCTTATGTTCGCTATAATCACACCGGCACTTATTACAGGAGCATTTGCAGAAAGGATGAAGTTTTCAGCATTCTTTCTTTTTACTATTCTTTGGACAACATTTGTTTATCTGCCGGTTTGTCACTGGGTATGGGGTGGGGGATGGATAGGCAATCTTGGAGCGCTGGATTTTGCAGGAGGCACAGTCATACATATTAATTCCGGTGTTGCAGCGTTGGTAGTTGCTATAATGATTGGCAAGAGAAAGGGCTGGGGCCACAAAACTTTCATGCCTCATAACATTCCAATGACTGTTCTGGGGGCTGGTATCCTATGGTTTGGATGGTTCGGCTTTAATGCCGGCAGCGCTCTTTCTGCCGGTAAAATAGCAACCATGGCTTTTATGACCACTCAAATAGCTTCAGGGACAGCAGCGGTTTCCTGGTTGGCTACAGAATGGATACTTCGCGGTAAGCCTACTGCACTTGGTGCAGCTTCCGGAGCCGTAGCCGGTCTTGTTGCTATAACACCTGCAGCGGGATTTGTTGGGCCAGTCTCAGCAGTTATTATAGGACTTATTGCAGGAATTTTATGCTATCTTGCCCTGACATTGAAAGACAAATTTGGTTATGACGATGCTCTGGATGTTGTTGCTATACATGGCGCAGGTGGATTATGGGGAGCTCTTGCGACCGGGCTGTTTGCAACTACTGCGGTTAATCCCGACGGAGCTAATGGCTTGTTCTTTGGAAATCCGAATCAACTTGTTATACAATTTGTCGGAGCATTAGCTGCAATTGTATTTTCTATCACAGTGACAGCAATTATTGTTAAATTTATTGACATAACCATTGGTCTTAGGGTTTCAGATGAAGAAGAAGTTCGGGGGCTTGATCTGTCACAGCACAGTGAGGTTGGCTATACTTTTTGATTACGAATTTAATAAAAGAGGTGAGAAACAATGAATAAGATCGAGGCAATCATAAAACCTTTTAAGCTCGATGATGTAAAAGATATCTTAAATGAAATAGGTGTTCATGGAATGACTATTTCAGAGGTTAAGGGTTATGGCCGCCAAAAAGGTCATAAGGAAATCTACCGTGGTGCCGAGTATTTGGTGGACTTTATACCAAAAATTAAGATTGAAATAGTTGTTGAATCAGATAAGACCGATAAGGTTGTTGAAGCTATAATAAAAGCTTCAAACACCGGTAAAATAGGAGATGGAAAGATTTTTGTGTTTCCTGTTGAAGAAGCAGTAAGAGTGCGCACGGGAGAAAGAGGAAAGGATGCACTTTGATTATTAATTTAAGTACAAAACAGTAAATTAAGGAGGATTTTCATAATGACACCAAAAGATGTATTGGAGATGATCAAAGAAAAAGGAGCCAAGGTAGTTGATTTACGTTTTCTGGATTTTCCTGGAGTATGGCAGCATTTTACCGTGCCTGTGAGCGAGGTAGATGAGTCTTCATTTGAAGATGGTTTTGGGTTTGATGGATCCAGCATAAGGGGCTGGCAGCCCATTCACGCCAGCGATATGTTAGTGATACCAGATCCTGCAACAGCCCGGATGGATCCGTTTTTTGAAGTGCCGACACTTGTTCTTATAGGGAACATAGTTGATCCGCTCACCCGTGAGTCATACTCAAGAGATCCTCGCTACATAGCCCAGAAGGCTGAGGCTTATCTTAAAGGCACCGGAATAGGGGACACGGCATACTTTGGTCCTGAGGCAGAGTTTTTTATATTTGATGATGTTCGTTTTGAGTCATCCAGGAACAAGTCGTTTTATCAGGTTGACTCAATAGAAGGTGCTTGGAATACCGGCAGGGATGAGGGCCCCAACCTGGCATACAAACCTCGCCACAAGGAGGGATATTTCCCGGTTCCACCAATGGACAAGTTTCAGGATTTACGCACAGAGATGCTGCTTACTTTAGAGGATTTAGGTATAGATGTTGAATGTCAGCATCATGAAGTAGCTACAGCCGGTCAGGCAGAGATAGATATGAGATTTAAGCCTTTGGTGCAGATGGGTGATCAGCTCATGTGGTTCAAGTATATTTTAAAGAACGTGGCCTGTCGTCACAACCATACAGTTACCTTTATGCCCAAGCCTTTATTCGGGGATAACGGCACAGGCATGCATACGCATGTGAGCATATGGAAAGAAGGGGAGCCGCTTTTTGCAGGAGACAAGTATGCAGGAGTTTCTCAGGAAGCTTTATATGCCATAGGCGGCATACTAAAGCACTGCAAGGCATTATGTGCCTTTACCAATCCGACGACCAACTCATACAAGAGACTTGTGCCGGGATTTGAAGCGCCGGTTAATCTGGCATATTCCAGCCGCAACCGCAGCGCAGCCATAAGAATACCTATGTACTCAGCATCACCCAAAGCTAAACGAATAGAGTTCAGGACGCCCGATCCTTCCTGCAATGGTTATCTGGCGTTTTCAGCGATATTAATGGCGGTAATAGACGGTATAGAGAACAGGCTTGATCCAGGTGAGCCGTTAGACAAGGATATATACGGACTTGCACCAGAGGAACTTGCCAACATTCCTTCGGCTCCCGGTTCTTTAGATGAAGCGCTTTCAGCATTAAAAGAAGATCATAAATTTTTGCTCAAGGGTGATGTGTTTACGGAAGATGTAATAGACATGTGGATAGAATACAAGACAGAGAAAGAAGTAAATGCCGTAAAACTTCGCCCCCATCCGCATGAGTTCTTTTTGTACTATGATATTTAAATTTTAAATAGCGTTTTAGGCTGAAGTCTGAAGGCTGAAGTTCCTGACAGCCTTCGGCTTCAGCCTATTTACCTTATATTTCCTAAAAGCCTTCCACCTTTAGTCTATAAAGTATTTGTCAAAAGACTCCTAAGCTCTCAATTGTCTGAGTACGAATAGAATATAGTAAATATATTGTATTTTATATTTATCTTGCACAACTGCATGATTTCTTATATGGATATGCCTCAATGGACTTCAAACTGATACTACTCCCGGAATTGTACTGATTCTCTGATTTTCTAAAGACCGATACTACTTGCTCCACCTGAACTCAATCATCGAACACTTGAATAGCTGACAGATTTTTATAAATCGTTTGCCAAAAATTATGGTAAAAACTATGTGGTGGCTGTAGCCGAAGTCCGATAAATGGAAAACACTAAAGGTTTAGACAAATGGCAATGAATCCGACTTCCAGTCATAATGTAAATAATTTTTATAGGGCAAAATCGCACGATAATACCCCCTGCAGAGGGTTTTATCGTGCAAAATTGCCCTATTTTTCTTTTTCGCAAGCAATAATGCACGAAAACAAATCGGGCTTTTAGGCCCGCTACATCAAAGTTCGCCGCGGAAAAGTCCTGCTGAGTGAAATTAAAAAAAAGGAGTAAAAAAAAATGAAGAAGAAATTGATAGCAAAATGGACCACAAGATTTTTCAGTCAAAGAGAGATTAATCATTTATCAGAAACAAATAAATTTGTGTATAAACACGCAATCATAGGGCTGTTCATTCTGTTTTTTTCCCTCATTACCTTTGCACCTGCTTATAGTGCGCCGTTAGTGAACGGCGGGGTGATTTCAGAAGCAATCTCAGTTCCTTATGAAGAAGATTCCTACACCTTCACGGCCAATGCTGGAGAAGGAGTGCAGATTCGGATTGCAGATACCAGCAGCAACGATCTCATTCCAAGGATAACCCTCTA
>JAJSZW010000090.1:13814-14853 GCA_030262895.1 Deltaproteobacteria bacterium
TCGCTGCTATTTCTCGTCAAGTCACTGAAAATGGCACATATACCGTAGTAGTGGCTGACGGGAGCGGCACAAAAAGCCAAACGGGTAACTATGATCTCTATTTTGTTCACATGCCAGGTGCCAATGAAGGCGGTAGCCTGATCAACGGAGGCGTTATCTCTGATGCGATTGACCTGGGGGATCTGGATTCCTACACCTTCACGGCCAATGCTGGAGAAGGAGTGCAGATTCGGATTGCAGATACCAGCAGCAACGATCTCATTCCAAGGATAACCCTCTACGATCCAAATGGTGCCTATATAACATATGGCCAAGGCTATGACGTCGCTGCTATTTCTCGTCAAGTCACTGAAAATGGCACATATACCGTAGTAGTGGCTGACGGGAGCGGCACAAAAAGCCAAACGGGTAACTATGATATCTATTTTAGCGCGCCTGGCGGCATGGATCTGATCGCAAATGCTGGACCTGATCAAATTATCTGTAGCCAATTATGCGACGGGGCTGTACTCGACGGTCGCAAATCATATGCCTTAAACAGTGTAATAGCGTCTTATGACTGGGAGTTAGAACACAGAGATGATGCTAATTACGATCAAACTGCAACTGGAGAGACCCCTACAATTTATAATTTAGCCTCAGGGATTTATGATGTGACTTTAACCATAACCTATGATACCGATTTTCAGGTAATTGATCAAATGATACTGACAGTCATAGAAACTTGTAATGGTTGTTCTATTATGAAAGGAGATTTAGACAGTGATGGTGATGTAGATGGCGATGATTTAAAAATATTCTCTCAGAATTATGGGACAGTTGTTCTTACCCCATATTGAGGAAGTCTGTAATCTGGTTATTGCATTCCGTAAAAAAAATATTGATGAAAATTCGGGTTTCAATTCCGAATTTTCATCAATATTCAGCTTGTTGTAGGAGATAGTCGCCAGTCGTTTATATTTTGCCCAAAAAGGATATTGCAAAAAACTGGCTCCTTTCCCTGTTCGTAAACCAATCGGCGAAATCGCCGAACCCCGCA
>JAJSZW010000091.1 GCA_030262895.1 Deltaproteobacteria bacterium
TACTATAAAGATTCTATATTGTCCAAAATTTCAAAGATTATTGAAGCACCGGCTGAACACCAAGTTCTTATTTTTGACCCCGATTCAAAAAAAGGAGATGAAAACACATTTGCGATTTCGGCCAGCCCAGATGCAATACCTGTTAAAGGGATGAGCTTTACTATTGTGCCAAGTAGTGATGTAGAAGAAATTGCAGGCTGGATTTCTTTATCAAAAAGGGACTTGTCATTTCTGCCAAGCAAAGAAAGGCTATGGCATTTTTATGCAAAAAGAAAAGATTTAAAGCCAAATCGAGAACAAATCTTTGAGATGATGAAATTTTCACTGTTATTAGAATTGCCTGTTTTTTATTGGCTAAATAGTATCAGCCAGGATGATATAAAGAATATTTTGGTTAAAGTTTTTGATACCACAAAAAAATTATCAATTAAATCAGATATCTTGAACATAAGTTCATTTTTAGGAAAGACTTTCTATAATAGAGTTTTTAAAAAACTTGGACATTATAAAGATAGAATAGACCCTCGCATGAAGAGATATCCAGAATCCCCCTTTATTTGCTTCTATTCAGAGATGATAGAATATCAAAAAGGTCCTAAAGCTAAATTCAACGAAGGTGAATTTAGAGCAAAGCTTGAAACAAAGCTTGATCGAGTATCAATGGCTTTTGCAGAAGAGTCAGGTGGGGTAATGAAAAAAATGGAAGCAGTAGCTATAGACTGTTATCTATATGCGAGAACTAAAAGTATGGGATAACCTAACCTTTGTGTGGAGAGGGACTGGGAATACTTGATGTTGCTCGAATTCCAGCCCTTCACAAAATTCGTTACATTTTTTAACACTCACTGAAGAAAATTTATGGGCAGAAAGAGAATAGAAGGAACTGAAAAGGCGCACAGATGAAACTGACGGATAATGAGATAAGAGATATTAATCGCTATCTGGAAAAAGGCAAATCGCTGCCGGAGAAGTACCGGTTTTTGCTGTTTGAGGATAAGCGGGAGGTGGAGCTGGTTTGGAATGGCAAGACCAGTGAGGTTTGTAATGTGGTTTTGCCGTTTCAGGTGATTGAGCAGGTTGACGAGCCGCGCGAGGAAAAAGCCGTTAAATTGCAGATGGACTTTTTTGATATGCAGACCGGCCGCTGGAGTTCAAAAGCGTGTTCCGGGAATGTCCGCCTGGGCGGCGCAAGATTGCGGTTAAGGTGGTGGATATTTTTGGTAACGATACCATGAAGATAGTGGAAGTGACCATAGGAGGGCGGAGGTAATGGAAAGAAATGAAATAATACGTACCCTGCGCGGCTTTATGGATATGAACAAAGATAGATACGAAATCATACGGATCGGTGTTTTTGGTTCAGCGGCGAGGGACAGCATGAATGAGCAGAGCGATATTGACGTTGTTGTTGAGCTTGGCAAACCGGATCTGTTCTACCTTATCGGCATCAAACAGGATCTGGAGGAGAAGTTTCACAGGCCTGTGGATATTGTAAGATACAGGGACAGAATGAATGCATTCTTAAAGAAAAGAATAGATAAGGAAGCTGTATATGTATGACAGGGAGCTTGTTTTAGAAATACTGGGACAAATTTATCAGGCAACGCAAACAATTTTAAAACGTTTTGAGCCTGTAAAGACACTAAGCGATTTTACAGACTCACCAGCGGGCATGGAGAAACTTGACAGTATATGCATGCTGCTAATTGCAATCGGTGAAGCATTAAAAAATCTGGACAAAACCACAAACAAATCCCTGTTGTCGCGGTATCCCCAGGTTGATTGGAAAAAAGCCAAAGGCATGCGGGATATCATAAGCCATCATTATTTTGAAACGGATGTAGAGGTAATATACGATGTCTGCAAAAATCATATTCCCGAGCTGGCACAAACCATAAATAAAATGATTAGAGAATTATCATAAATGGAATCTAAAAATGTCTTATTGGAATTATAGAGTTATTCGAAAGCACCATAAAGAATCAGATACAAATACATACCAAATTCATGAAGTGTATTATAAGGAAGATGGGGTGATAGAAGGTTGGACAGAATCTGCCGTGGAGCCTTTAGGTGAAACACCAGATGAACTGCGTGAAGACATTCGTTTTTTCATGAAGGCATTTCAAAAGCCTATCTTGGAAGAACAAGTCAAAGATGAAAAGCCTATCTTGGTCGCTGACGATAATTCACAACAAATTAACGAGGGGCATTATTTTGAACTTATGGATCGTGCTTCAGTTGCTGTTGATTATATTTATCAGTTTCTGGGTTGTCATCCATTAATGAGAAGGGAAAGCAGACTTCATGGACTATATCAACAAGCTGAAAAAGCATTGGCTGAACTTTACCAGGAGGCAGGTCGACTTGAATATGAACATACAGAAAAAATCAGCTTATCCGTTAGAGGGTCAGATTCATAAGGAAATCAAAGGGAAAATTCCATGTTGGGCAGATATGGGACGTATTAAGGTCCCTTAAAGCCGCTACGTACAAAAGCCGGCCTGTTGGCCTGGACATTCGATGAATATGAAAGAAAAAATAACTAAAAAACTCTCAATCATTGAGAAGGAATATAGTGTTAAAATTATATATGCATGCGAATCAGGCAGTAGAGCATGGGGATTCGAATCACAAGATAGTGATTATGATGTAAGGTTTATTTATTTCCACGATCTTAATTGGTATCTGAGTGTAGAAGATCGAAGAGATGTAATAGAAAAGCCTGCTGATGGAGTTTTTGATATTAATGGTTGGGATTTACAGAAAACATTAAAATTATTACGCAAATCAAATCCACCATTATTGGAATGGCTTCAATCACCAATTGTGTATAAAATAGATAACCATGCCAAATTGATTAAAGATCTTTTGCCAAAATATTATTCGCCAGGAAATTGCTATTACCATTATCTTCATATGGCAAAGGGTAATTCCCGGGACTATCTAAAAGGCGAAGAGATCTGGATCAAGAAATATTTCTATGTATTACGGCCTATATTAGCCTGCCGGTGGATCGAAAGATATAATTGCCCTGTGCCCATGGAATTTGAGATTTTGCTGAGAAAAATGGTTGATGACAAGGAACTACGAATCAAAATAGATGAATTGCTTAAAAGAAAAAGATCAGGTGAAGAACTTGATAATGCTCCGAGAATACCGGTTATTAGTAAATTTATTGAGACTGAGCTAAACAGGCTTGCTCAAAACAAACCTGACAAAACGGAGCTTAAAGACTATTCTGAGCTTAATAGAGTATTCCGAAAAATTATATGCAATTGAACATCCAGAAATCATTACGCAAGGAGAATATGAAGGAGCAAGTATATGGCGGAGTTAATTGTTCAATTGCCGGAATCGGCTTTTTCAGCCCTGCGCAAGGACCCTGGTGAGTTTGCCAGCGAAATGCGTATCGCTGCGGCAGTAAAATGGTATGAGTTGGGTATGGTCTCACAGGAAAAGGCCGCTGAGATTGCCGGTTTATCACGTGCCGAGTTTATAAGTGCATTAAACCGGCTTCATATATCGCTGTTGCAATATTCTCCAGAGGAACTGAGCGAGGAATTGCGTGATGCGGATTGAACGGGTGGAATTGGGGATAATCTTGCATTTTCATTAAAAACAGTGCAATATTAAGATATTACAACGATCAAGAAACGATCTGTTGATATCAAATATCGCTGATTTATTTCTTAACATTTAATGGTTGGGGCTAAAGGAAATGATCAGTAGTGGTAGCGCAACTGGGCGATAGATTCAATCAAACGCCTGGTGTTCTTTGGTGACCGTAAGAGATAAGCCGTTTCTTCAAGGGCTTCATAGTCCTCAAGTGACATAATGACCACAGAGTTAGAGGTTTTACGTGTTACGATTACCGGCGCGCGGTCTTTACATACTTTTTCCATTGTTTTTGCAAGGTTTTGCCTGGCGGCTGTATAGGTTATAGCTTTCATAAAGCACCTCCTGTACAGATTATTGTACATATAAAAATGCTGTTGTCAAGCGTATATTTGGAGCTCCAACAAGCCACTGTACCAGATGCAAAAGGCCATGGCCCGCAAAGAAATTCAAAAGGAGAACTTCATACATGATTCAGAAACTCGCATGGCTGGCGTTGGCCGGCGCGTTTGGCACGCTGGCCCGTTACGGGCTGGCTGGATTCGTACAACGAATCAACGGTGCGTCTTTTCCCTGGGGGACGGTGGCGGTCAACCTCACAGGATGTTTCCTGGTAGGGCTGCTCTGGACGCTGTTCGAAAACCGATGGCCTGTCTCCGCAGAAACACGCTTGTTTGTTTTGGTCGGTTTCATGGGAGCTTTTACCACCTTCTCGACGCTGATCCTGGAATCCAGCGAGCTGTTACGTTCTGCCGAATGGATTTACGCTGCTGCAAACGTAGCTATGCAGAACGGACTCGGGTTTGTTGCTTTGTTCGCCGGAGCGGCGTTCGGGCGGATGATTTGAAGGAGGATATGAAAATGAAACTCACATCGGAGGCATCCTTGCTGCGTGTTTTCATCGGCGAAAGTGACAAAGTCGACGGCAAACCGCTTTATGAGGTTATCGTGGAGGAAGCCCGCAAGCGTGGTATGGCCGGAGCCACGGTATTGCGGGGATTTCTGGGCTTCGGAGCGAACAGCCGCATACATACCTCCAAGGTGCTACGTCTTTCCGAAGACCTTCCCGTGGTGGTGGAGATCGTTGACACCGAAGACAAGATCGAGGCGTTTCTGCCGGAATTGGGCAAAATGATGGGCAAGATGATGGGCGAGGGTCTGGTGACGCTGGAAAAAGTCCGCGTCATAACCTACCGGCATAACTCCAAAGTTTGATGGGACGCTGGATGTCAAGACAACCCAACCATGCGCTCCGTTTCGTGCTGTTTCTGTAGCATCTTTGCCGATATAACCTATATGAGGTCGCACGGAGCATCAGCGTCCCTATTCGGCCATCCTCGGGGCCGGCGCGACCTTAGTCGGTATAGTCGCCGGTTTCGGCGAACTCATCGGTTATGGACTGAGAATAGTTTCGGGCGTTATCAGCGACCGGTCTATGCAACGCTTTAAAAAAATCAAACAACCGAGGGCTATAACGTTAAATCCCCAAGAGTGGTTAAGTTGCATGGGCGAATCCTGTTTCGCGTAACTTCCATCTGCACCTATAAGAGAGGGGGCACTTCTTATTCCCCAATTATCTTTACAAGAACTCGTTTGCGTCTTCTGCCATCAAACTCTCCATAAAATATCTGTTCCCATGTCCCAAAATCCAGTTCACCGTCGGTGACTGCAACAACAATTTCACGTCCCATTATCTGCCTTTTCATGTGGGCATCTGCGTTGTCTTCGCCAACATTGTGTCTATAGTTTGAAACCGGCTCATGTGGTGCAAGCTTTTCAAGCCAGACATCATAGTCGTGATGAAGGCCTGATTCATCGTCATTTATAAATACCGATGCTGTAATGTGCATTGCATTAATAAGAACAAGACCTTCTTTTATTCCACTTTCTTTCAGGCAATCTCTAACCCGTGGAGTTATATTTATAAATGCTCGTCGTGTGGGGACTTCAAACCACAGCTCTTTACGAAAACTTTTCATATGATTGTCCTCCAAAAAAGGTAACACTTTAGCGCTTTTAAATATTATTTTTTGACAGGATTTACAAGATATTCAGGATTTAAATTATTATAGCCGTTCACGGCTTGAAACTTGAAATTGGAAAGTAGAAATCAGGAAGAACAGTACTAAAGCATGAAGGCCAAATTTCCAATTTCAATGTTCTGTGAACGGTTACAAATCTTGTTTATCCCGACAGCCTTCAGCCTTCAGCCTTCGGACTTTAGCCTATCCACCTGAGTAATTACTTTATTAATTAATCCGTCAATTAGATCTTCAGCCGCATGTAATTCTTTTGCTGAATTAAAGTGGGACTCCAACTCTTGTAAGATGGTGTAATGCCTGGATACAGGCTTTCCGATTGTTTCATAATTTACAGGGGGCCTGGAATAAAGCCGGTCTTCAAAAAAATAATTTGTTGGTCCCGAAGATGATCGTCGCCTGAAAGGCCAATTAATCTTTAAATCTAAAAGCTTTCTAACAGCCTCAAGAGTATTTTTATTCTTTAATATGTCGTTTTTTGTTAATGGCCGGTTAAGGCAATTTCCCACTTTTTCAAAAATCGTGTTTAATAATTTTGTTTCAGTAATTATAAGCCCGTACGCATACCAGTTACTTGCCGTTTCACGGACTATTTCTTTGAAAGCTGCTGGGAGATGGTGGTATGTTGGACAGAAGTAAACCCTGCATGCCATGCCTCCGTAAAAGCTTAGCCCCCTGAAATCTATGCTTTTGTTTTCGTCAAGCAGGGGATGTAACAGACAACCCACGCGTGAAAGCTCTTTCCCTACCAGACCAATATAAGGGCAATGATGAAATTCGGGGAAAGGCCTTTCCTGTGGTTCTCTATCTTCGACTTCTTCTTTGAAGGCGAGTATGGTGTCCATATCTCGATTAATGTGTGAGAAAGTATCGGTGCGCCATGTAAGAATTCCCATCATAGATTCGTACGATGGATCGGCAACATTATATAAACCGCAGCATGCTCCACAGGAAATTTTTTTATTGGCCTGACAAAGGTAAATTCCACCGGGCACCTGGTTGTCATTAGTGCTGGAAACGGACATCGGCTAACTTTCTTTAGGGGGCAGGCATGGTTTTTTCAGAATCAGCAACCGCCAGAGCCCTCTGTAATAGTGCAAACTTGACAGCAGGAGCGCTCCACCTATAGTCGTATAGACGATTGCCAGGTAGTGTTTGGGAATAGGGGAATGCCGCAAAATGATTCCAAGTGTAATCATGACAACGATGATTAGATAACTTTTCCATGCCTGGAAAGCGAAAATACATCCTTTTTCAGGGAGCAGGCAGATACGGTCAATATTTTTTCGAGCGATTCCGGAAAATCCAAAGCGATATGCTGCCAATGACAAAATGATTCCAAATAGCCCAAATGGGAAAGCAGTTAGCCAGGCAACCTCTTTAAGCCAGTAATAAGCCATGCTGCAAAGCATTACACCCACTGTGCTCCACATCAGACCGGCAAGAGCAATAAGCAAACATTTGGGAACACTCGGTTTTATCCTTTTAAAAAACATCAAAATCCCTAACCCGGATAAACCGGAAATATATGAAGCACAAAATCCGAAATCCGAAACAAATCCAAATACTAAATGCTTAAATGTTCAAAACTGTAGGAGCCGTCTTGAGCGTGATTTAATCTGCCTTTGGCGGACACTGTCATTTTTGATTTTGAATTTTTGTCATTCGATATTGTTTCGAATTTCGATATTCGGATTTCTAATTTATTTTCTGCCAGAAAAAACACGAATTTTAGAGCTAAGAAACTAATTGGCAGCCTTTATATATGTTTCCGACAGGCATGGGCGAAGTCTTCGGGATAATGCCCGATAATCCAGCGATATAGCCACTGGCTGTAAGTTCCTGGCGATTTAGGATGACGGGGAATAAAAGTGTACATAAGCCGCTGGTCATTGTCCGGATTATCAAACCTCTTGGATGTTTCGTAACAAATCATCATTTCCACACCCAATTTCTCCAGCATCCTTACAGTTGTCAAAATAGCCATATCCAGAGATTTTCTCACTGTAGAATTCGCCTCAAGAATATTGCCGCAATTTGCTGTGGCCATAATCTGTACTTCTCCTTGAGAGCGTTGGGCTTTGGGTACAAAAGCTATGATGTTTTCGTCCTGATAGAAAATAAGGCTTTTTGCCTTGTCTTCTCTGCCATCCATTCTCCTGTTGTTTTTTATGGCATTAATGTATGTTTCAAAGAAGTTCTTGCCGGTACTATTTCTGAACCGGCGGCAAAAGAGAGATACTTCATCTCCTTGAGTATAGGTTGGAAAGAAAGTATAGCTTTCATCATTTTTTCCATTGATAAAACCATGTGTATATGTTGGCACTATGGCAAATTGCTGGTGTATTTGCTGGTGAGAGGCATTGAGGCGGTATCCTGAAGGAGATAGATCAAACCCGAAATTCCATCCCCACATTGATGCATTAAAGGGCAAATTAGTTTTATCTCCTTTATTATGCTTTGTGGTTTCGAGAAGATGTATCCGTAAAGACTCCAGCTCCTCTTCTGTGAGAGTACGTTTTTTTGCGGGAATGGAAATGCCCAGACTTTGGGCAACCTGTGTGTAAACTCTCTGGTAGTATAAATGCCTGAGACCAATCAAATCTTCTTTCTTAAGTGCTCCGATTTTATACCTGATGGAATCATGTGCCATGTTTGCTGCATAATGTCCCCATGGGATATAGCTGTTTCCTCTCAGATATTCCCAGATGTGAGTGCCGGCAGACTTTTTATACTCTCCCACAATTTTATTGGGGCCCTGGATGCCTGGGATAAGCACCATTGCCTGCTTATATGTATCAGGTAAAAAAGGATTGTTGGATACGATTTCAAACAGATGGTGGTTTTTAATTGCCTGTAGAATTTCTCCGTTTTTTGTCTTTTCATATTGAATACCAGCGGGCTCTCCATGGGGATCAAACTCAAACAAGCATGACTTTTTGGCTAACTCTATAAGCAAATTTGCGTCCGTGGACGTTCTGCCCAATGATATAGTCAGCGGGTCATTGTCTTCGAACTCATTTATACCGGCTTTTAATTTCGAAGATTTGTGTTTGTTAATAATTTCGAAAGGATTCGCATTTTCTATTCTTTTATCAGCGCTTGACTTCAATATAAAAGTTGCACCCATAAAAGGGAAGGGATTGGAGATTTCAAATACCCAGTCCGCGTTATCAATTGTTACATCATTTGCGGGAAAGTTAATTTTGTTTTTGACAGCGGTTTTGCCGTTAATATGTCCAAGAGTTGTAATGTGATCTTTTTCCCTGAGATTGACAACTGTGTAATCGGGCTTGTGAATGCCGTAAACAAATTCACCGGAAGTTGATACGCAGGTCCTTACAGACAATTCATTCATGTATTTTCCTTTATGTATAATAGTTCACCACGGATTTTCACGGAATTACACTGAATTATCAAAATACTCTTCTCAACATTATAACCAGAACCCAGTTCTTTCCGTGCTGCACCTATGATTTTATAGCTCAAATCTTCATATAGTAACTTACTCCTTGTTTACAATTTTTAGTGAAACTCCGTGCCCTTCCGTGGTGAACTTTTACAAATCGGAAAATTTTCGCCTCAACGACTGCTGATATAATCATAAGCCTCTAAAAGGAATGTTTGATCAAAGATAGATTCATTAGGACGATCTTTTGCCACGTCCTGAAAGGTATAAACAGCATTTTCATGTTTATCGGATAAAAATATGGTTATGAAACGAGAAGTTAGAAAGTCGCCTCTTTTTTCGGCTTTAATTATTTCAGAAACAGGTATAACAAGGCTTCCTTTATTTTTCAAGGCAGACATATTTAGATCTTTTGATATAGCATATGCATTGACTTTCCAGCAGGACTTTTCTGATGAAAGAAATGTCAGGGTAGAATCAGATAATATGAATTTGCCGACAAATCCTCCCTTGCCCGAGACTTTTGCCTTCTCGCCTTTCCAGCAGGCAATACCATCGAAAACTAATATATTTTCTTCCATAATATTTATATAATCCTTCTCAAAGAAATTTGTTTGAAATTAAAAACACATCTGAGTTTTAATTGTCAAGAATGTATATTTTCTGTTAAATTTGAGCAGCAGATTTTTCATATGTTTTTCCATATTTCTGATGATAGAAGCTTTAGAACTTTATTCAAAGCGGATTTTTCATTACCGGCTTTAATGTGGGCCACCTTTCTGCCCAGAACTCCCCAGACTTCCGGATCAGTGGTTTTATAAAAAACAATTGTCGGCACCCCAAGAATTCCTGCGAGATGACTTGCGCCGGAGTCATTTCCAATATAGAGTGATGCATCGGCAAGCAGGTTGGCCAGTCTTTCAACATTTTCCGGCCATTCTACCCATCTGCCTGTAAAATCTTCATGCATGATGGTTGTTTTTTCTGCAGGTCCTGCGATAAACCCTGTCTTTTTATATCCCAAACGGTGCAATTCATCAGCAAGAGCAAGATAAAATCGGGGCGAATAGTTTTTGGCAGGGCTTCCGCTTCCAGGATGAATCAGAGCATAATTACCTTTTTTTGTCCTTGGAGGAAAACAATCAGAAAGGTTTTTAGGAATATTAACAGGAAAATGCAATTGCATGGATTGACAGTGATAAAGTGCAACATGTATCCGCCTGGCTGGAAATGGGGCAATTGATACAACCGGCAGCGAAGCATATTTTTTTAGAAGATTAACGACATCCTGTCCGGATGACAGCCAGAGTAAGGCGCCGTTTGGATGGCCTATTTCCTGAGGAATTGCTTTTCCATTGAATAGATCAAGCAATTTTGAAGAATCCATATTTATGAATGAATCAAGCAGGCCGAGATTAATGGCTAAACGCATATATTCCGGGCGGCCAATGCCTTTAAAAAGGTAATCCGGCAAAATTTTTCGTAAACAGTGAATAGCGGGCCATGTAAGTATAAAATCACCGAGTGCCCCGCGATGGCAAATTAAGAACGTTTTCATAGACTTCCGTCCGGTCAGAGTCAAAAAAGGGATCGCAAAGAAAGGAGTGTGTATCTATAATTTTATATAGACTTTCAGATAAATAATTTCACTGCGTTATCAGTCGTCGACGTATAACTAATACGCCTTCCTCCTTCTGGCCTTGTGAAATGAATTATCTGAAAGTCTATAGTTGTTTTCGTCTGCTCACTTTTTATGCGACCTGATATAGCTTTCCAGAGCTTCCTTTGACACCAGCCAGTTGCGTTTTAATTTAAATGCCGGGATTGACCCTCGCCTGGCCAGGATGTTTAAATAATCCTTTGAATAAGGAGATATCCTTGCTGCTTCAGCTAAGGTAAGAAAGCTGGTTTTAACATATGGAATAGCTTCTAAATATAGATTTATTGTTCGCTCAAGGGCTCTGCCGACAAAAAAAATGAAGTCATCAGTTTTTCCGTGATGCCCTTTTTCAAGAGTATCATAATATTTTTTTCTGTCATTTTTTAAAATCACGGCGGGGAAATACCCGTGCTTCATTAAAATTAAATTCATTAAAAGTCTTGCTGTTCTCCCGTTTCCATCAACAAAAGGGTGTATGGAGACAAGTTCATAATGAGCCATGGCCGCCTGGATAACAGGATGTTTTCCTTGATTGGCGAGCCATGTTACGGCAAATCGTTCCATAAGTTCCTGAACAAGCAAAGGGTCGGGGGGAGTATAACTCGATCCGCTGATTCTTACCTGGATATCCCGGTAACGCCCGGCATAATCATTGTCGATTTCTTTCAGTATCAGGGAATGAATCTCTTTTATATTTCTCTCTGTTATTTCGTGAGACGCTGATGCCAGCTCCTCTACAAAAATGATTGCTTTTTTATGATTAATAGCTTCCAGGTGTTCTTTTAATGATTTTTTTCCAATAGTTAAACCATCTTCGAGAACCAGAAGGGTTTCTTTTAAGGTGAGCGTGTTTCCTTCAATTGCATTTGAATTGTAAGTCCATTCAATGGTAAGATTATGACGTAGCCGTGATAGAACGACATCAGGAAAAGGCCGGTGCGAATCTATAATATTTTTTCCAAAATCAATACGGTCGAGGAGTTTATTTATACGATCGGATAACATAATTATTATTCTATCAGATCATATTGTGATGTCAAGCAACAAGCACATATCCCAGCAATTCTCGGTGAAAGATCAACAAGTTACAATATTGTCAGTTGCGAGGTTTTGCCTTCCTTCACATCATCCAAGCTGTCCACTAAGAAGAAGTTGGATGTTTGATATCTTGCCATGACCTACGCTCGATAAATCAGTCGATTTGATTATAAATATGTAATTGATATCACAACATTTGTCAAATTTTGGGGCTGACTCTTGGCAAATCGAAATGCTGGAAGGCTTGTTGTCAGGTGAAAAGACTGGGAAAGTGGTGAGCAGCACGCTTAAGCAGGTCAGAGCGCTACGGATAATCCGCATTATTGCCCAAGGCAAGATTTGACGCTTCGGAACAAAGACCTGGAACCGATACTTAATCTTGAAGCTGTACCGCTCACCACTAAAGACTTTACAAAAACAGTTTGATCTTGTCAAGTACCAGAAACGCTCAATATCGAAAGATATAAATTGAAAGCAATAACTTCCAAAACAGCGAGATAATAGGCATCAGGCCCAAATGACTTGTTTGGCCTTGGTTCGTCTTTATCGAGTTTAATTATCGCATTAGGCCAGTCATACCACCAAAAATACCACCAAAAACTACAGCAAAAACAGAAGCAATTAGAAATAAAATTATCGCTGCCGGTATTGACGCAATAGCCCACTTTATCATAAAGATAACCATTGAACCGAAAGGCATTTGAATGTCAGTAACCGTTACCCCTTTCGTTTCATCCATTTTTAGTTCCTCCCTTTATGTGAATAGATTATGAAACTGCTACTTCAAAATACATATGATTTTCATAATTGCGCTCAACCGATGAAAGTCACCGGCATGGGCGTGCACTTATGGGGTGACCTGTCCGCTTCGGGCGGGAAGCCGCCTGTACAGGCGAACAGAAACAGCATACAAGGCCAAGTTTCCGGGTAAGTTAGCACAACATAACGAAGCCCCGATAGATGCAGGACACTATCTTTTGTCCTTTACTTTTTATTAACAAATTCCGGATAGAGCTTCTCAAAGCATTCGGGACAGATAGAGTGAGTAAATTCTGCTTCTGATCGATCACGGACATAAGCTTCAATCTGTTGCCAATACCCTTTGTCATCACGAATGTTCTTACATGAAGAACAAATCGGAATAATACCTCGCAGAGTCTTTATCTCATTCTTCAAATGTTCGGTTATTTCTTTTGATTGTATCAGCTCTGTTATGTCATTAAGCTCCTCGACAATGAAGTTGACCTCCCCTTGATCATCGAAAATCGGAGCAGCCATGATTTCCTCAAATATAGTCTTACCCGAATAAATATGTTTATGAATAGCCCTTGTTTTCTCCTTGAGTTCAAAGGCCAATTTAACAGGACAATTGCTTTCTTCCTGCCAGCATGGTCTACCGCGTTTATGAGTTACCTTGAAGCACTCTCGGCCAACAATGTTCTCATGAGACAAACAGAATGACCTGCAAGCAACATTGTTTGCTGCAACAATATGATAGTTGCGATCAATTACCAGAATTGGCTTGCTAAGAGCGTTTAAAATCTCAAAAGAGTTTTTTCCCCAATCCATCTTTAATATTCCTTCCATCTATACCTCGAAAGGCCACAACTTGCGATTTTTCGCTGGCCCTGAACATCAATAGCTGTGTTGCTCAGGCTTGAAATAGCTTGCTATTTCGCGCCTTCGCGCCTTGCTCTTGATGCTCATTGCTCACCGAAAAAAACGCAATTTATAAGCTTCCGAGGTATAACGCAGAAGTCAGGGGCAGCCAGGACTTCCACTGACTTCAATAAATACTATAAATTTCCAAATATCTTTC
The DNA here is from genome assembly GCA_030262895.1 of Deltaproteobacteria bacterium. Taxonomy (GTDB): domain Bacteria; phylum Desulfobacterota; class Desulfobacteria; order Desulfobacterales; family ETH-SRB1; genus B13-G4. The sequence goes on from JAJSZW010000091.1 coordinate 13,584, forward strand.
CAAAGCGGCTCGGCCATGGCTGTCACCTGAACTGACAGGTTATGCTTCTCCCAGTACTCTAAGTGACACTTTATCAACAAGATCCTTAACTTTTTCTTTATATGAAAGCATATGTGATGCTGATAGATGTGCCTGTAAATCCTCTAAGCTACTCCACTTCTCGATTATTGTGACAACATTATTATTCGACTCCTGAGGGGGTAAGCCTGTTGGGACATCAATGGTTGGCACATACTCTATACATCCTTTCTCTTCAAGAACATTTGGAATATTGGATTTGAAAATCTCAATAAACTCTGACAATCGGCCTTCTTTAATGTGTATTGATGCAATTACGTTTATCATTTCATAATTTCCTTATTTGCATAACCGCCGGTCACCAGTGCAAGGGCCGAAGGGGTCAAATAAGGGTCAACCATACACTTGACCCCATTTTTATAAAAAACTAAATAAAATAATCAAGGGTTGACCCCAATTCTAAATAAAATAATCAAGGGTTGACCCCAATTCCACAATCTACAATAAGTCATATTTTTCATTTTCTTCGGGGTTCGCTGAGCTAACTGGCGCAAAGTGGCAGCCTTCGAATTTCAATCTGGTATGGAACCACGCCCCTTTGCGTCCACGTTGTGCGCCAGGTTATTCCCTTTATTATTTGTACTATCGCTATGATTAACCACAATTTTGACTAAAAATCTTATGTTTTGATTTTCTTACGAGTTTATCAATGTATAAGAAATATGGAATGGCATTTGCCTTGGCATGTTCTAATTGTGCTAAACCATGGATAAAAGGCATATGTAATATTTTTTGAATACTTTCTTGCTGTACTTGAATACCCGTCAGATCATTTATTTTTGCTAATTGAACTGGTATTTCTTTATTCTCGTGTATCTTTCGTTTTTCTGCATGGCTATACGCATTTCGTATAGATTCACGATATTTATGTAATATTTTCTTATCTTCCTTGGTAATTATGCCTAACGTACATGATTTATTAATGGTATCATTCAAGGTTTTTCCATCATCTATTTCAAATAATGTAGACAGAATATCAGTTAATGCATTAATATCACCAACGGTCTCTTTAAACCTTTCATCTTGTATAGACTGTTTATAACCAAGAGCGTATTTCAAGAAACTTTCAAGCATGTGGTTGGTCATTGTTATTGCTGCTTGGTTAAGAGAAAAGATTATACATACGCATACTTCATACTTTAAAATATCT
>JAJSZW010000092.1 GCA_030262895.1 Deltaproteobacteria bacterium
TTGAAGAAGACCATGTTGTTGTTGCAACATCTTCTATTATCCCCGGCAACATTGACCTATTGACTACGGATAATATATGGGAAACGTGGCTTAGAATCACCGAGTTTATTGATATTATTAACGGTGCGGCCAAAATAGAAGGTGTCATGTTAAACAATATATCCTTATTAAAAGTACATTACGAAGACCCTAAAGGAAAGCAGCACATATTGGGCAATACAGGGGAAGTGGAAGTCGTATTGCCGGGCATTCGTGCCACTACCCCTGACGTCTCGCGGATGATACCTTTGGCACTCAAAGATAAAGCAGTTGCAAAAGTACTACGGTTATTTAGCCGTGAACTTGATTGGGTTAACCTGTGCCGAATCCATGAAGTCATACACGAAGACTTTGGTGGTTTATCTGGTGAAGAGCTTAGGTCTCTTACAGGCTCAGCAAATAATAGCTCGGTTTCAGGAGATCTTGCTCGACACGGGAAGATAAAAAGTGGAACCCCCAAAAAAACAATAACTCTTTCAGAAGCACAATATTTGATAAAGAGAACAGCACGGGAGTGGATAACCGACAAGATTAACATTTAGACTTGAACCACATGTTCGATACATCCAAAACAATAACGGCATCTTTAAATAAATCATTCCCTTGTGTCACTCGGATATTGCAGATCGGAGAACCAAACGTATCCCACTCTCCAACAACTGGCATAGTAGAAGGGTATTGTTGAAGTTCGTTTATTAAATCCTCAACGGTGTATGTATCGCATTGATGCTTGCCGTCAACTATATTGTGTAATTTCATAGCATTTTTACCTCACTTAAATGTGTAATATGAGCAAAAAGAGTAGACACCACATATAGGGATAGGGACACCCATCGCTGAGCGCCCCTCCCACACCACCGGACATACGGGTCACGTATCCGGCGATTCGGCTGGTCAAAACAGACACAAATGAATATCTGGTCTGCCTGGCTTTGGGGAACGCAACGCTACCAGCATTTCAGCAACTGCTGCGTAATACCAGTAAGAATACGCTCTTTGACAGCCATAACCATTTACCCAAACCATTCGGCTGGGCACCGTTCAGCCCTTCATCGGGGTGAGTCCTCCACGTCTGTTCCACCGCGGCTCGTTTCCTCCGACTAATATGCCCTCTGCTGATTCCTCACATGCGATCAGGTTTGATTGCTCAAAACCTCAGCTCATGGCAGCATGTGAGGCCTCCCGGGGTAAACACGCATCTTTCCGCACACGAGCGCCGAGTATACCTGCCTGGCCTATAATGGATATAGGACTTTATCCTGTGTTGCGGACTCGTCCCACCAGACCCGCCTGACTCGGTTTCTGTACGTCGCCCCGTGCGTTCGCAGTATCCTGCCTCGGCAGGACAGCTTCCTCTCCATATACCGTCACCGATATACAGTTGCCATACTGCTACATCCTTCGCCTCCATCTGGCTGGATCAGGGACTTGCAATACACCTCAATTATAGTATATGCTCACCCTTAAGATTACGTGCCGTGCCCGGCACACATAGGGATAGGGACACCCATCGCTGAGCGCCCCTCCCACACCACCGGACATACGGATCACGTATCCGGCGATTCGGCCGGTCAAAACAGATCCAAATGAACATCTGGTCTGCCTGGCCTTAGGGAACGCAACGCTACCGGCATTTCAGCAGCAGCTGCATAATACCAGTAAGAATACGCTCTTTGACAGCCATGACCATTTACCCAAACCATTCGGCTGGGCACCGTTCGGGCCTTCGCCGGGGTGAGTCCTCCGTGGTGTTCACGGCTCGTTTCTCCTGCGGCTACCGTGCCCTCTGCTGACTTCTTCCATGCGGTCGGAGCAGGTTGCCCTGCCCTCAGCCATTTTCTGCCGTACGCGGCATCCCGGATATCTTGATGATGTAAAGCGAGCGACAGTTGCAATCGCCCTTTACAACGAAGGAGTGGGGAAAATGACACCGGTATACCCAGCAGCGTTGGGAAGTTCTTTCCTGGGATAAGTTGCCCTTACGGAATGAACCAATAGGGCTGACTGTTAACAATAGGTTAAGAAAAGAACTAAATCTGGAGAACCGGGGGCTCAAATAGAAGCATTGTGCTCTCAAACGAAAACATATCAATTAGTAATGCGCATGCAAATGTATGCGAGGGGAGGTTGAGATGGCGAAAAAAAGACTTTTTATTAGTGACGTTCATTTGGGGGCGGGGAGGTACAGTGATGAAAGCAAGAGTAGCGAAACCCATAAATACGAATGGGATTGGTTGTCAGAAGATGAAACCAAAAACTTTGAAAGTTTCATAAGGTTTCTTCGAACGGTTTATTCTGAAAACATACGAGAAATCATCCTTCTAGGTGATATTTTTGACAACTGGGTATTTCCACACGATTTGGTACCGCCTACAATGGATGAATTAATAACCGCACAAAAAAACAAAAAAGTAGTAACAGAATTAAATGAGTTATCGGAAAAGCTTCCTGTATTCTACGTTCCTGGTAATCACGACATGCACGCAACAAGAGAGACGATGAAAAAACATTTCCCAAAGATCATATTTTGCCCTGAACAATTCACAGCAGGACGATTAATTGCCGAGCATGGTCACAGGTATGCAATGTTCAATGCTCCACCGCAATTTTCAAATAACTTTTTGGGACTGCCTATAGGATACTTCATTTCTAGAGTTGAAGCCTCGAAGAAAGCTATGACAAACAGAGAAGACAGGGCTTATCGTACTTATGTAGACGACTTCATCGAGGTTGTTGGACGCCCGACGTTGCCACAGTGCGTATTGGAAGCGGTAATTGAAGAAGCTGAATTGGATGAAGATATAACATACAAGATAAAGAAAAAAGCTGGCGATTTTAAATTGATATCAGCGCCAGATGTAAAAGAAAAATACAAAGATATTTATGATGATTGGCCTATAAATCTTGTCTCAAAGCATAGAGCTGTTTTTGCCGAACTCGATATGCTCGGACCTATTGCAGACAAACTTTGCAAAAACGGAAGATACAAGGTTTGCATTTTGGGACACAGTCACAAATCAGAAATAGATAAAGACACCTGGTTTGTTGATGACAGGATATATGCCAACGCCGGATATTGGTGTGGCTCCAAGTGCACCTTTGTTGAGACTGAGAAAAACTCCAAGGGCTATCGTGTGTGCTTAGTAAAATGGCTCGGTAACGACGAAATAAAACGAGGCGAAATTTATTCCGTATAAAGACTGTATCGGGTCGTTCGGGTCGGATCACGTCAACCTTCTAAAAATAGGGGGATATAGGGCATAAGCGCTTATGGGGATATAGGGTACTCAACTATTAAACGATTCTTGCCTGGGGATATGTTATTCGAATTACATGCCGAGAAAATCACGAATCGATGCTCCGGAAGCTCTGCATCATATCATTGTAAGGGGGGGGGATTGAAAATCGGGTGTCAAAGCTTGAATTATGAATTAATGCTTGGCAAATTAAGCCGTTATCATTTAACAAAATCAGTATAGGTAGAGTATTGCGAATTGAGCATTTTCAAAGATCTCATAGCATAGAACGTATATTATCACGATTTTGGATTTATTATGAATTATAATCCCACCCAAAAAAACAGGTTCAAGGAATCCCTTCTAAACAAAAACGTGTTTGCCATAACGTGTGAACTGGTCCCTGGCAGAGGGTCCAGAAGCAAGGTTCAGGACAATCTCCTTGCTTTTGCTGAAAAGGCTGTCCTTGGAGGACAAATCCAGGCCTTGAGCATTACGGAAAATGCAGGCGGACATCCGGCCCTTAGCCCGGGGGTATTGGGAAAAGAAATCTTAAAGCTCGGCATTGATCCTCTGGTACACCTGACATGCAAGGATAGAAATCGAAATCAACTGGAAAGCCGTTTGTTTGCTCATGGCAGAGAGGAAATGTACAATCTGCTTGTCATGGGAGGGGACTATCCTCGTTACGGGTTTAAGGGGTTTGCCAAACCGGTATTTGATCTGGACACGGTGCAGCTTATAAAAATGGTAGAAGAAATGACCAAAGGATTTGAGGTAGAAAAGGATGCTCCAGGAGGCGGGGCAAGGCTTCCCTCGATTCCTTTTTTCAAGGGATGTGTTATTTCTCCCTTTAAGAAGCTCGAAGCAGAGTTGATGACTCAATATTTTAAGCTGCACAAAAAAATTGCCGCCGGCGCTGATTTTGTCATTACCCAGGTAGGATTTGACGCACGAAAGTGTGATGAGGTGCTCAGGTATATGCGACAAAATGACCTGAACGTTCCGATACTGGGGAATGTGTATATACCAAGCAAGACCGTGGCTTCAGTCATGCATCAGGGATTGGTCCCGGGCTGCGTAGTAACCGATAAACTTATGTCCATGTATGAAGAAGAAGCCAGGCTTCCGGACGGAGGAAAAAAGAATCAATTAAATCGTGCTGCCAAGCTGCTCGCCATCCTTAGAGGTCTTGGATTTGACGGTATACACATAGGAGGTTCCCAACTTACCTATGAAGACATAGAGTTTGTGCTGGAAAAGGGAGAAAAATTCTATCCCGACTGGCAGCAATGGGTACGAGAGTTCTCTTTTCCGCTGGAAGGCGGTTTTTACTACTACGGATTAAATCATAAAACAGGACTTAACACGGATGTGCCGGTCAATCGACACCAAAGCATTCCCCGAAAATCTGCAGGCTATCATTTTAACAGACTGGTTCACAAAACAGTTTTTGACGAAAAGGGATGGTTATATCGTTCCACAAGGACCATTTGTCGTAAAATCTCCGGAACATCACTTGAAAGACTATTTACGCAGCTTGAATATCTCATTAAATTTATCGGTTTTGAATGCCGGATGTGCGGAGATTGCACCCTTTCTGAAACAGCCTTTCTATGTCCACAATCACAATGCGCCAAATATCTTCTGAACGGCCCCTGCGGAGGAAGTCGCGATGGATGGTGCGAGGTCTATCCCGGTGTCAAACGGTGTATCTATGTTCAGGCTTATGAGCGTCTTAAATCGTTCGGCGAGGAAGAAAGCCTCAAGGAGAATATTGTCCCGCCAAGGGATTGGTCCTTAAACCGGAAGTCCTCCTGGATTAACTATTTTATGGGGAAAGGACATGAAGCGCTGAAAAAATATCTTTGATTTCCGGTGTGTTCATGATTGTCCACGCGCTCATCGCCGATATGGTTATACTCGTGGGAATGTTGATGGTGGTACACGGCTCAATTTGAGTTTCTTCTTGACAAAAATTTATTAGTTGTTTAGAAGAAATGTCAATGTGCGATAAGAAATTGCACTCTTTAAAAAAAATATTTAAAACAATATATCAAAAAAAGCCAAGAAGGCCGAACCGTGAAAAAACTGTTGGGTCATTTTGGCTTTTTTTATGCATTGTTGATATAGAGAAGGTTTAGTTCAGAATTAAGCCACGAAGGTCTATTCCCTGGAAAAGGGATCAAGAACCTCTGTGGCTTTTTTGTTTTAAGAATATGTCGAGACTTATGGATCTGGATGGCGAGGAAGTGTTTGCGGTTGAGAATGTTCGCAAGTGTTTTGTGTGCAACAATTTTTTAGCAGAGTCTCTGGTTCACGAAAATTACAATTTCCCATGTGTACACTCTGCCAGTCGAATATGATCGGTAACAGTTCAGATGTAGTGTATCAATAAGCGGCCAACGATCGCATATGAAGTTAAAGGAATCTGTGTAATCTGTGGATTAAAATGAAATGTAAGGAGGACAGGATGAGGAAAAAAGTAACAAGTTATTGTCCAAACTGTAAGACTAAAATTACTGTTGCCTTTAAAGAAGAACCGTTATGGAGGCGTAACACAAACATGGGTGTCAGAAAGTACTTGCCTCAGAAAGCAGTGCTCTATAACAGGTCTGTATGTTTTCTAATTTCAATTAAGCCACGAAGACTTTCATCCAAGAAAGGATGAGATGCAGTCGTTGCTTTTTTTGAAAAAAGATACGGATACATTCTTCAGGCAGTAACTCCGTTTGTGAATCGCAGGCAGGATTAGCTTGGATACATATAAGTGCGGATCCAGGCCCTTCCTACCGTCGGGAATATAGCTCCTTTGCTCGGTCTTTTGGGGACGGTGATCGGTAAACCCACCTGCCCTTTTTTGTTCGTGCTTTTAGGGATTCATTTAGCTGTTTTAAAAAAATAGACCTTGGTATTTCCCTTGCGCCGAAATTTTTCAAATGCTCTGTTGTAAGCTGGCAGTCAATCATATCAAAGGATAATGTTTTAAGATATTCAACAAGCGCTATAAAAGCTACTTTTGAAGCATTACTTATGCGAGTAAACATTGATTCTCCGAAAAAACATTTTCCCAGGGAAACACCGTATAATCCACCTGCGAGCTCTCCTTCGTGCCAGGCCTCAATTGAATGCGCATATCCTGCTTCATGAAGATTACAGTATGCTTCAATCATATCCTCGCCCAACCAGGTTCCTTCATTCTTCTGTAATCTTATCTGAGCACACAAACTTATTGTCTGCTCAAAAGACGAATCTATTGTCACTTTAAATATATTTTTATTTATGATTTTTTTTAGACTTTTCGACACTCTGATATCTTTGGGATAGAGCACAAGACGTGGATCAGGAGACCACCACATTATTGGTTCATCATCTGAAAACCAGGGAAAAATCCCCATTCCATAGGCAAGCAAAAGACGTTCTTTGCTAAGATCGCCGCCTATTGCCAGCAAGCCGTCATTGCCGGCAAGATGTGGTGGAGGAAATATTAATTTATTAGAAAGAAGAAAAACCCTGATTCCCCTAACCCCTGCTCCCTGATCCCCGACCCCTGACCCCTGATCCCTGCTCTTTAACCCTGATCTTATCATTTTCTAAATCAACTAAGACCTTGCCCCCACCTGACAGCTTGCCGAACAGGATTTCATCGGTCAGGACATCTTTAATCTCAGTCTGTATCAGTCTGGAAAGAGGTCTTGCTCCCAAAAGCGGATCATGTCCTTTTTTTGCCATCCGGTTTCTTGCTTTAGAAGAAATGGAAAGGGAGATCTTTTTTACGGCAAGCTGTTCATTTAGTTCAGCTATGAATTTATCAACTATCTTTTCCATAATTTCTACGGTAAGAGAATTAAAGCTGATTATTCCATCAAGACGGTTTCTGAATTCCGGGCTAAAGAATTTTTCAACAGCTTTCTTGCCTTTATTTTTCGTATCATAATGTGTTTCTCCAAAACCGATAGTATGGGCACTCATTTCCCTTGTTCCGGCATTTGAAGTCATCATAATAATGACATTTCTGAAGTCGGATTTCCTGCCGGTGTTATCAGTTAAAGTAGCGTGGTCAAAAACCTGAAGCAGAATATTAAACATATCTTGATGAGCTTTTTCTATTTCATCAAGAAGCAAAACGCTGTAAGGATGTTTTCTTATGCCGTCGGTTAAAAGACCGCCCTGGTCAAAACCGATATAACCCGGAGGCGCACCAATTAGTCGAGCCACAGCGTGTTTTTCCATATATTCACTCATGTCAAAACGCAGCAACTCAATGCCGAGGATTGCGGCGACCTGTCTTGCGACCTCTGTCTTTCCTACTCCGGTAGGACCTGAAAATAGAAAGGCTCCAACTGGTTTACCCGGCATGCCAAGACCGGCACGAGAACGCTTAATAGAACCAACCAAAGATTTTATGGCTTCATCTTGACCAAAAATGACTTTTTTTAGATCTTGTTCAAGAGTCTCTAATTTTGCTTTATCAGAGGTCGATATACTTCTAATTGGAACCCTGGCAATCTTTGCAACAATCTTTTCAATGTCTTTTGGATTAATATTCTTTTTTCTGGAAACACCGGAAAGCTTGATAAATGCGCCGGCTTCATCAATTACATCAATTGCCTTATCCGGGAGATAGCGATCATTTATGAATTTAGCAGACAACTCGGCAGCAGCTTTAAGCGACTGATCAGTATAACTAATTCCATGAAAATCTTCATAATGAGGCCTGAGTCCTTTTAAGATTTTAACTGTTTCAGAGACTGAAGGCTCTTTAATTTCGATTTTCTCAAAACGACGAGAAAGAGCGCGGTCTTTTTCAAAGTAATTCTTATACTCTTCATAAGTAGTTGATCCGATACACCTCAGCTCGCCTGCGGCAAGAACCGGTTTGAGTATATTTGATGCATCCATGGAACCACCGCTGGTCGCCCCTGCTCCAACAACACTATGAATCTCATCAATAAACAAAATAGCCTGTTTTTTATTCTTCAGCTCAGACAGAACTCCTTTTAAACGCTGCTCAAACTCCCCGCGAAACTTTGTTCCAGCCAAAATAGCCCCGAGGTCAAGAGAATATATACTGATATCTTTAAGCACAGCCGGAACATCACCTTCATATATCTTATTTGCCAGCCCCTCAGCCATAGCTGTTTTCCCGACACCTGGATCGCCGACATAAACAGGATTGTTTTTACGTCTTCTGCAAAGCACCTGAACTGTCCGTTCAAGTTCTAATTTGCGTCCTATAAGAGGGTCTATTTTCCCTTCTGAAGCTCTTTTCACAAGGTCAATAGTAAAAACCTCAAGCGGGCCGGCAGCTTTTTTTTTCTCCTTCCTTTCGGTTTTTGCAAATCCTCCCATTCCATCCCTGAAAGGCAGGTTGGTTACATTATGAGATATATAGTTTAGAACATCAAAACGCGTAATTCCTTCTCTATTTAAAAAATATGCGGCATAACAATCTTTTTCCTGAAACATGGATGCAAGCATATCAGATACTAAAACTTCTTTTTTTTCAGCAGACCTGGCATGATTGACAGCTCTCTGGATAACTCTCTGGAAACCTATCGTTTGTTGCAGCACATACTCATTTCCTTCTGGAATGCTTTTAAGATTTTCACTCAAAAAATCCTCAAGAGTATTATTGAGATTCTCAACACTTCCGCCGCAACTCTCAATGATTTCTTTGCCTGAGCTATTATATAAAATAGCATAAAGCAGATGTTCTATACATACATACTCATGACGCCTTTCCTTGGCCTCTCTGACAGCAAGGCCGAGGGTGGCGCTTAGTTCTTTACTAATCATGATTTAATCTTGCTCCATAGTACATTTAAGAGGAAATTCTCTTTCCCGTGCTAAAGTATGAACTGCATCCACCTTTGTTTCAGCTACTTCATATGTATAAACCCCGCAAATTCCAATTCCTTCTTTGTGAACCTTCAACATGATTATTGTAGCATCTTCTATAGATTTATTAAAAACAGATAAAAGAATTTCTACAACAAACTCCATGCTTGTATAGTCATCATTATGAAGCAGCACCTTATACATTGAAGGTTCTTTAACTTCCCCCTCTGTTTCAGAATCTGAAATTTCTTCGTAATCAGGTTTAGCCAAGCTCATTTTTTGCCTATTTCCCGCAGCATTTCTTATATTTCTTTCCGCTTCCACATGGGCATGGTGCGTTTCTTCCAGTTTTTTGAGCAGCTCGCTTAACAGGCTTTTTCTTTTGAGAAGCTTCGTCTCCGCTGGAATATACCAGATCCTGCTTTGCCGGTTGTCTTAGATCATTTATTCTATCAGGTTCAGATATCTGAATTCTGAACAAAATCCCCAGGGTCTCCTCTTTTACCCTGGAAATCATAGCCTGAAACATATCAAAGCCTTCTTTTTTATAAACAATCAAAGGATTCTGTTGAGCATAGCCCCTGAGTCCGATACCTTCTTTCAGATGATCCATACTGAACAGATGGTCTTTCCACAGGCTATCTACTGTCTGCAGCATGATAATTCGTTCCAAATGCCTGAAATCTTCAGTCCCAATGACGGCTTCTTTTTCATCATATATTTTGAGAGCTGAATCATAAATCAACTGGGCTAATCTCTCTGTTGTCAAACTATCCAGGGTATCACCATCAAAACTGTCAAGCCGGAAGTTAAATTGTTTAAATACAGCTTTGCTGAGTCCCTTCAAGTCCCAATCTTCGGGAAGCATACTCTCATCTGCAAATTCATGAGCTATTTCCTCAGCCTTTTCATTGATCATATCCATAAAGGAACTTTTCAGGTCACCACCCTTCAAAGCTTCACGTCGCTGTCTGTATATAACCTCCCTCTGCTGATTCATAACATCATCATATTCAATGAGCTGCTTTCTGATATCAAAATTATGGCCCTCAACCTTTGCCTGAGCATTCTCTATTGCCTTGCTTATAAGGTTATGCTCTATCGGCTCTCCTTCTTCCATGCCAAGCTTTTCCATAATACCGGTTATACGTTCTCCGCCAAATATCCGGAGAAGATCGTCTTCTAAAGCAAGATAAAAACGCGATGATCCAGGGTCGCCCTGCCTCCCGGAACGCCCTCTCAACTGGTTATCAATACGTCTGCTTTCATGTCTTTCGGTTCCAAGAATATGAAGCCCTCCCGACTCAGTTACCCCATCTCCTAAAACTATGTCTGTTCCACGTCCTGCCATGTTTGTAGAAATTGTAACAGCGCCTTTCTGTCCGGCCATTGCTATAATTTCTGCTTCCTTTTCATGGTTTTTAGCATTCAAAACACTATGCTTAATGCCTCTCTTTTTTAATTTTTTGCTTAAGCCTTCAGACACATCTATTGAAACAGTACCGACTAAAACAGGCTGCCCTTTTTTATGAAGTTCTTCTATTTCATCCAGAGCAGCTTCATATTTTTCCTTTTTTGTCTTGTAAATCATATCCGGATAATCAGTTCTAATCATCTGCATATTGGTAGGAATAATTATAACTTCCAGATTATATATTTTTTTAAACTCAGATGCCTCTGTGTCGGCGGTACCTGTCATACCTGAAAGTTTATTGTACATTCTGAAATAATTCTGGAAGGTAACAGTAGCAAGCGTCTGGTTTTCATTCTCTATCTTTACGTTTTCTTTGGCTTCAAGTGCCTGGTGCAGACCTTCACTGTAACGACGACCCGGCATTAAGCGGCCGGTAAACTCATCTACTATAATGACCTCACCATTCTTGACTATGTAATCAACATCAAGTTTAAACAGCGTGTGGGCTTTAAGGCCCTGATTTATATGATGTAAAACTTCTATATGCTTTGGATCATACAGATTATCGATCTTCAAGATATTTTCAGCCTTTGCAACACCTTCTTCCGTCATGACTACGGTCCGCGCCTTTTCATCTATAGTAAAATCCATGTCGCGTTTAAGACGAGGAATTATTTCATTGATTTTGTAATACAGACCCGTAGATTTCTCAGCAGGTCCGGATATAATCAGAGGTGTTCTTGCCTCGTCAATCAGTATGCTGTCAACCTCATCAACAATAGCAAAGTTCAGGTCTCTCTGGGCCAGAGAATTCATATCAAATTTCATGTTATCGCGCAGGTAATCAAAACCAAACTCATTGTTTGTTCCGTAAGTTATATCTGCACTGTATGCCTCTTTTCGTTCCGCGTCGTCCACGCCGCTTAATATACTTCCTACTGTCAGTCCCAGGAAATTATATATCTGCCCCATCCATTCCTTGTCGCGCCTGGCAAGGTAATCATTCACCGTAATAATATGAGTCCCTTTGCCGGAAAGAGTATTTAGATATGCAGGTAGAGTAGCGGCAAGAGTTTTACCCTCACCTGTTTTCATCTCAGCAATCATCCCCTGGTGAAGAACAATGCCTCCTATCAACTGAACGTCAAAATGTCGCATATTGAGTGTACGAACAGAGGCTTCTCTTATAGTTGCAAAAGCTTCCGGAAGAATACTATCAAGGGGTTCTCCTTTTTCAATACGCTCTTTGAAAATAGAAGTACGAGACCTTAGCTGCTCATCACTCATGGCCTTCAGATCGGGCTCCAATTTATTAATCATTTCAATGGTTGGTTTAATCCTATTCAGTTCCCGTTCATTTTTACTTCCAAAAACTTTTGTCAAAAAATTAAAGACCATTTATATAATTATTCCTCCATTAACTGGTTGCCGGTGGCAACAAAATTGGTAAGCGTTCACGGAACGTTGAAATTATTTATAACACACTTGAAAAAAATTGGTTAGGCTTTTGAGATAATAATCAGGAAGGTTTAGTTAAGAATATATTTTGCAGGATTAACAGGTATTCCGTCAAGATGAACCTCGTAATGAAGATGTGATCCCGTACTCCGTCCTGTATTCCCAACCAGTGCAATGGTATCCCCCTTTTTAACGGCATCACCACGTTTTTTCAGCATCTTGTGAATATGTGCATAACGGGTAACCATTCCATAACCGTGATCAATTACAATCAGCTTGCCCATCAAACCTTTAGTACCTGCAAATGTTACAACTCCATCTGCTGCCGCAAGTATAGGTGTTCCCTTTTGTGTAGCAATATCCAGCCCATTATGGAATTCCCTGAGACCGGTAAACGGTGATGTTCGATATCCAAACGTCGATGAGATCCACCCATCAGTTGGGCGAATAGCAGGCGTTGCTGCAAGTAGATTCCGTTGATCTTCAAGATTATTAAAAAGAGATTCAAAACTTTTTTTCTGATTTATTGCCGCAAGATTAAACTGCTGTGTCTGTTCGTGCATTTCCCGAATCAGGCTGTTATACTCTTCTGTTATTGGAATTTGTGTGTCAAAATCTTCAGGGATTGATCCCCCTACACCAAAAAGGTTTTCCTGATCAGCATCTTCTTCAATATCGGCAACATTCCGTATCTTTTTTTCAAAATCTTTTAGATCAACAAGTTTTGATTTTAAAGAATTTATATCAGCAGCAAAAGCTTTAAGCTGTTTACGCTGATTGACTATCTCCTCTTGCTGATTGACTATCTTCTCTTGTTTATTTAAGTAGTCGTAAATGACAATACTAAACAATATAAGACATACTGCAATGGATATAGTTAAGCAGGTTATAACGCCCCTGGAAACAGTTGTTCTCTTTATTATAGAGCCGGTATTACCTAAAATAAAAAATGTTATTTTCTTCTTCATAATACAGACCTCGTTAAATTGAGCCTTTTTTGAGGCTAATTTTTGGACACTCCCCCACCCTATTCGAAGGAAATGTCAAGAATTTATTACTAGTTATACAGAATATCAAAAACTGAAGATGATCACAACCTTTTGATATTTAAAATAATTAATAAATCAAAACATTTTGTCTTAGTAGTAATTTGAAATAGTAATTTAAGACAGCGAGTGTCCAGCATTGCTTACATGTCTTATATGTTGTTGATATTATTTACTATTGTGTCATTTTTGGATTTATGCATAACGAGGTCTGTAATAAAAAACTCTACGGGCACTTTAAAAATATCCTCTTTATATAAAAAATTATTTGCACTGTCAATATGACAATTAATTATAGTAACGCATTGAATTAAAGGGGAAAGGGGACATTTGTCAATCCGGCGGTTTCATCTAAACCAAGCATTATATTCATATTCTGAACAGCCTGGCCGGAAGCACCTTTTACCAGATTGTCAATAGCTGAAATCAATATTATGCGGTTATTACGCTCATCTAATTTAAAACCTATGTCGCAAAAATTTGTTCCCTTTACATGCAAAGTATCAGGCATCCGGCCTTCTTTGCATATTCGAACAAAAAAACGTTCTGAATAGAAAGAGTCAATGCAATTTTGTATTTCATCAGAGCTGACTTCTTTAACAAGATTTGCATATATTGTCGTCAGCATTCCGCGCGTCATTGGAACAAGATGAGGCACAAATGTCATGTTTACAGGTTTTCCCGCCTCAATGCCGAGCACTTCTTCCATCTCGGGGCGGTGTCTGTGCGCAGCAACTTTGTAAGCCTTAAATGATTCGTTTGCTTCGCAAAAATGTGCGGTCAAAGAAAGTGATCGACCGGCACCGCTGACACCGGATTTGGAATCTGCAATAATTGAATTAATATCTAAAAAATCGCTCTTTATTAATGGAACAAGGGGCAGGATGACGCTTGTCGGATAACATCCCGGGTTGCCTATGAGATTTGCTTTTTTTATCTTGTCAAAATATATTTCACAAAGGCCGTAAACTGCTTTATCAAGTAAATCAGCAGCAGTATGCTCCTGATAAAAAGCTTCATACAATAATACATCTTTGAATCTGAAATCAGCAGACAGGTCTATAACCTTCTTATCACGCCTGATAAACTCTGGAACTATCTCCATAGCCACCTTGTGTGGAAGAGCAATAAATACAACGTCGGTTCTTTTACAAAAGCTGTCTATTGAAAGTTTTTCGCAGCTTAAATTAACGATTCCAGTCATTGACGGGTAGATTTTGTCAAACTTCTCTCCAGCATACTGACGCGATGTCAGAACAGTCAGTTCTACATCCGGATGCCCGGAAAGTATCCTGACAAGCTCCGCTCCTGCATAACCTGTTGCACCGACTATACCGACTCTGACCATAATGTCTCCTTATTGACGGCTTCGTAAAAAGTCCATTTTCTGCGTTGCGCTGCATCCTTCGTCATTGCGGCGTAGCAAT
>JAJSZW010000093.1 GCA_030262895.1 Deltaproteobacteria bacterium
TGGTGTACTTGCTGCGATTCCCATGTCAATATTTAGCAGTATGCTTCGGCTGTTTTAGATCCACATTCTTAAATTCAGGTGTTTGGTATGGGTTGGGCTAGGGCAAACGCATTAAAATTATTAACTTGTCAACACCTTAAGTAGGTAATCGTTATCCCAGCCGGCCAGGAGTCTTTTGTTTTTGATTCCAACCTTAGCTGTTTTCTCCTGCTTCAATAAGTTAAGGGCAAAATGTCTCAGAACAGCAAAATTCTCAGCAGCATTTTTCTGCTGAAAATAAAAAGCGGATAGATTTGTTTACACCCCGGGCCATTCAAGCCATTGAGCGCCACACCTGGCCTGGAAATATCCGTGAACTGGAGAACCGCGTCAAGCGCGCCGTGATCATGGCCGATGGTGCGAAGGTGACACCCAAAGATTTGGAACTGGCTGCGGACGCTGCCGGGTACAGAGGCCTTAGCCTGAAAGAAGCGCGTGAGGCTCTGGAAAGGGATATGATCCTTCAGACTTTGGATCGTAATGACGGATATCTCACCCGAACCGCATTGGAACTGGGCATCAGCCGGCCCGGCCTTTACGATCTGATGGACAGGTTGGGGATTGAGAGGGGGAAAGGAAAAGTGAGCTAAAGTGAGAAGGTGAGAAGGAAAAACGACATAAGCCACTTTCGTGATCTCGAAGTATATAAACGCGCTTTTGAGGCAGCAATGAAGATATTTCAAGTCACAAAAGGGTTTCCTGCTTCTGATCTTCTGACCCTGCACCCTGCACCCTGCACCCAGAGTTGAATAAAATCGTCGGGATTCCTTACAATTATATTGGTAAAGAAATTTGTATTTAACCCTCTGGTTTTATTCGAATTTACCTCTACTCCACTTAAACAAAGCAATATTTCGTTGCGATCCCTTACAAGTTTTATAATTAGTTTATGGACAATGTTTTATCTAACTATCTAAAAATAAATGAAAAATTTGCAGATGCCAAGCTTGGCATGGTTTATGCTTTATCTATAATAAAACGAATGGTAGTAACGAGTATGTAACCTAAAATTCTTAATAACTGATAAAGGAGGTGAAAAGAAATGAAAAAATTATTAGGATGTTTTTTATGTGTGATGTTATTGGTTTTTGGTGTGGCAGCTAGCGTACAGGCCACAACCATAGTTTATGGAACAGGATGGGGGGATATACCCTTTGTAGCAACAGCTGGATCAGGACCAGGAGGCGATCTTCCTTCAAATTATGACGTAACCCTTTTAGACGAGATGATAGATGGTTGGAATTTATTATATAATCCAGATTTACCTGATATTGCGCCAACGCCCATTAAAGGTTTAGATATAAGCGGGTACTTTATTGATACTAGTAGCAGCGGTGATGACACATCAGGCACAATAAGCGGACTTGCTGGTTATGATTACTTGTCCGTTAAGTATGACGGTTATGTGGATCTAATGTATATAGCCGGTCGTTCTAGTTATGATTGGAGCACAGACGGAGTTTATGGATTTTCACATGCCAGGGTATATAACCCCACCTCCATCCCCGACGCATCCGTAATGCTGCTTCTCGGGTCCAGTTTTCTGGTTCTGGCAGTGTTCAGCAAGAAGCGCAAGACAAGCTGATCTATTTATCTACAACATCTAAAGGCAGGGTCAATTGGCTCTGCCTTTTTTGTTTGGTTTTGGAATTGGTGTCAAATTGTCAAAGCTTGAATTGTGAATAAAGAAAAGTTTTTTTACAAATGGCCCGATTCCAAACCATGAATCAGCCAGAACAATGTAGTTGGGAAATCCATTGTTCATAGCTCATCTATGCCACTGCCTGGGTTTCCGAAACTTTTACGCTGAGGCGGTAGCCCAACTGTGAGAGAAAATCTTCGCAATCTTCCCAGGTCATACCAAAGGCTTTGACATCGCCCAGCCCCACGCGACTGACGATGTCTCTCACGATTTCAAAGTCCTTCTCTTCAAAATTCGCCTCCATCATCGCTGACTCCGCCCAATCTACTAACTCTGCCAACGTGATACGATGATAGAGGTAATCAATAAGCTTTTGACCGACCTTTTGACGAGTAATTTTCATCTCCCACCTCCCTTAACTCTGATGTGTCCTTTGTTTACAGGATACTTTTCATGAATCTCAACCAGTCGGCCATCCTCGTCGAAGATTTCCTGATAGAACTTGATAGTTCGCTCTAAAGCGTCCACTACTTTGACGTAACGCGCCAACCAGCCATAACGCCCCTGAACCTCATAAAAGTAACGTCGTTTACCATTAGGCAACTCATCCCATGCCCCGAATTTTCTCTCATTTTGTTTGCTTTTTTGTTCACCGTTCATAATGTAGAAAATAATTGTTTGTATAACACTGGTTACTTGTTAACTTATTTCAAGCAAATCTCATAAACTTTGATTTTTGTCAATCAGCTTTTCGCCCCTCCGCACTAATCTGGGGTCATTAGAATTGGTGTCAATGTGATACGGGACTCTTTGGGGGCTCTTCTGTATTTTTGAGTCGGCCGAATTTAAACAATTTACACAGTAAATCCCATTATTTAAGCAGGTGTTGAGCTTTCAGTACAATACAGCCCCATATGCCCTTATAATAGCGTTAAATGTTGTTCAACACCAAACGCATAAAATACGATAACTTCTTGAGATTAAAATGAAATACTAACCACGGGAATTACCAGAGAGACAGAAAATGAAAAAAACAAATTTGATAAAGTATAAAACATATCAGTTGCAGTTGGTCGATAACTTGCTGAAGTTTTTTTCATTGTCTTCTTGTTTGGCACCTTTCATAAAACCAAAAGTCAATTCAGCGATGACCACTACCGGCATATAAATTTCTTTGCCAAATTCTGCTATTGTATCGCTATAACCGCAAATGACGGTTGGATTTCTGTAGCATTTTGTTATTAAACGATAAATATTAGTATCCGGAACGAGTCTCACTCCCAGTCTCCTTCGTTGATCTGATTGAAAATTTGCAGGGAGTTTCTCAGTGTATTAAGTTGATCTGTCGTTTTATTGTTGACGTAGTTTTCTTATGTTTGGTAGGCTCAGGCCATGGCAATGGCGAATAGATAGACTGGCTGATGAGATTGCCCGAAGAGCTGGAGGATAGTTTTTTGGCAGAGATGCACCAATATGAGGTGGGTAAAAAAATGGAGTATGTAACCAGTATAGAAAGGATCGGAATTAAGAAAGGTATTCAGCCTTAAATTCAGGTGTTTGGTATGGGTTGGGCCAGCTTTATTTCGTGTTCCAAACTGAAAATGGAGGTGTGTATGAGGTCTTTTGATTGCAATTTCTGGCGAATACTTTATTGGCTTATGCCGCTGCTCGTGTTCTTCTCATGTAGTCGGAACCCGGCCGAGACCCGGGCCAAACATATGGAGCGGGCGGACGCGTATTTTGAGAAACAGGAGTTCAAGAAAGCCATCATTGAATACAAGAACGCCATTCAGGCAGAACCAAAATTCGCCCGCGGACACTATCAGCTTGCCCTGGCCTATGTAAAAACCGGGCAGTCGAAACAGGCATTTGCGGAACTTTCCAGAACCGTTGATCTTAATCCTGAAAATCTGGACGCCCAGCTCAAATTGGGCCAATTCTATCTTCTTGCAAACAAGACCAAAGAGGCCGAGGAAAAGGCCGCTTTGGTTCTGGAGAAAGAAGCAGAAAACATTGATGCCTTGTTCCTGCATGTGTGGGTGCTTGAGAAGGAGGGCAAGCCTGACGCCGCAACCGAAGTCCTTAAAAAGATTACAGCCATAAATGAAAGCAATGTCAGCGCCTACATTGCATTGGCGCGCATCGCCGGCAGTCAAAAACGATTCACCGAGGTCCGGACATATCTCGAGAAAGCAGTGGATGCCAGCGCACAGGATCCGACGGTCAGGCTAATGCTTGCCCGCTTTTACGAACAGCAAGGCGACTATGAGGAAGCAGAAAGGCAAATCAAGGAGACGATTGCCGGGAATCAGGAAAATATAGCGTCTCTCGGTGAGTTGGGGAACTTTTACGCACGGCGTGGCGACCTCAAAGCAGCCGAGGGGGCGTACCTGAAAATGGCTGAAATGGTGCCCGAGCAAGTCGCCCCGGCAACGACCCTGGGTGCCTTTTATACTTCTAAAAAAGATTGGGAGCGTGCTTTGACATGGATGAATAAGGCGCTGGCATTGAAGCCCGAAAGTCTTGAGATCCGGAATGCCATTGTGTCCCTTCACATGGATATGGGTAAGCCCGATGAAGCCCGAAAGCTCCTTGATAAAGTCCTGGAAAAGGACAAGCAAAATTTGCGCGCACGTTTTCTTAAAGCTCGTTTGCTGCTTGAAGAAAAGAAACTGATAGAGGCCGCTGAACTCCTTGACGGCATCATCAAGGAGCGCCCCAGTGACGGGGGTGTTTACCTCTACCGCGGTCTGGTTTATCTGGCCGAAAATGACCGAACAAAGGCAAAAGGGATGCTCCTGAAAGCGGTTGAATACATCCCCGGGAACTTGTTCGCGCGCATCCGTCTTGCAGAAATCTACCTAAGTGAAGGAACTGCCGAGCTGGCTCTGGAACAACTTAAGGTCGTCCTTGCCAGACAACCCGGCAACGATCAAGCCCATGTGCTGAAGGGCAACGCCTACCTCTTAAAACGAGAGCCGGAAAGGGCCCGTCAAGCCTACCGGAAAGCAGTTGAATTCAGTCCCGACAATCCGGCTGCTTATTACCATCTGGCCCGACTGGATCGGCTTCATGACCGGTTTGATCAGGCCATGGCTCACTTAGACAAGGTCCTGTCTTTAAAAACAGATCATGTTCCTGCCGTGGCGACAAAAGTATCCATATACATGGACAAAAAGCAGCCCGCCAAAGCGCTGTCGTTTCTGGAAAACAAACTTCGGGAGCACGAGAAGAACACTCAATTGGCTGCGCGTTTCCACGCCATGCGTGGCACTATCCTATTTTCCCAGAAAGACTACGACCAAAGCGAAATGGCCTTTAAGAAAACCCTTGATTTGAATCCGGACATGGTGTCCCCCTATCTTTCTCTGGCCAAACTGTATCTCGCGAAAAAGGAAACCACCAAGGCGATCTCCGCGTACAGGGAAATCCTCGAAAAGCAGCCAAATCTCATTCAGGCATATATGGCCCTGGGCGTCATATACGAGGCTGAGGACAACCAAACAGAGGCACGCAACATGTATGAAAAGGCTTTGAAGATTAATCGTAATTTTGCGCCTGCTGCCAACAATCTGGCGTGGATGCTTCTTAAGCAGGGGGAGGATCCGGATTTGGCCTTGAACCTGGCGAAAACGGCAAAGGCGCAATTGCCGGACGACCCGTCTGTTGCCGACACGCTGGGTCTTGCTCTCCTTGCGAAGGGCCTATACCCTAGCGCCGTCTCTGAATTGATTGACGCGGCAGAAAAAATGCCCCGGAATCCAACTGTCCTGTATCATCTGGGCCTGGCCCACTGGAAAAATGGTGACAGGGATCAAGCCCTGGCAGCTTTGCATGATGCTTTAGAAATCAAAGATGCCTTTCCGGAACGACAAGAGGCCAAAGAGCTGTTGGAGGAAATCACCCGTCCCCGTTCCTAAGAATTTTACAAGGCTGTCTGATAGTCAAAAATTGAACCAGGAAAAATCAAAGCGATGATAATGAAGACAAAAATGCGGTTTTTTATTCTGCTGGGTTTGCTCGCGGGACTGGGCGGCCTGGTGTATGCTTCCACTCTGTCTGATCTGTTTTTCAGCGTTATTCAACGGGAGGACAGCTCTCATGGCATTTGTGTGCCTTTTATCGCAGGATATCTCATTTGGCTGAAGCTCGCAAAGATCAAGGAAACAAAGGCTGAGTTCGCCCCGGCGTTGGGCATGATGCTTGCTGCGCCGGGGATGCTGCTTTTTTTTCTTGCGGGAGAGAGTCAGGATGTTTTCCTTCCCTCTTTCTCTTTTCTTCTCGTGGCAGGCGGGCTCATTATAGGGCTGTTCGGCAAGGACGTTTTCAAGGAACTGTGCTTTCCGTTCTTTTTTCTTGCGGCAATGATTCCTTTGCCCACGCCGTTGTATGCGCAACTCACCGAGTGGATGCGAATCTCTACCACCTGGGGGTCTGTCTCGGTGCTGCAGTTATTCCATTTCCCCATATATCGGGACGGCTACAATATTTCTCTTCCAAACATGAATCTTTTTGTCGCAAACAGTTGCAGCGGTATTCGCTATCTGATACCCTATTTTGTTTTTGGCCTGGCCTATGCTTTTGTGTGTAAGAATACGATGAGATCCCGAGTGCTGGTTGTGCTTGCCACGATTCCTATGTCAATATTAGGCGGTGTGCTTCGGCAGTCGATCATTTTCCTTTCAGCCTATTACATTAGTCCTGTTATGGCTGAGCACCGGCCGCATGTTATGATAAGCTGGTCTGTATTCGTGGTAGTGCTGACAGGGGCTATGGGCCTGGATCGGAAAATAAGCAAAAAACTGGAAACGAGAAGCCGGAAGGCGTAAGGGTCTCTCGCCCGCTTCGCTCGAGCTCAGCGATAAACACTCTGCCTGATTCTCTGAGAGGAAAATCAGACAAGACTCTGCGCCTCTGCAAGATCTGAGAAAGACAAAAGAAGCTATGACGTTTAATACCTTTCTTCATTTTGGTGCAGCCCTCTTTTGCGTGGGGCTGGCCTGTTTTGGGATTTTCCGGGACCGCCGGTCTTTTGTACATCGGATTTTTGCCTTTGGCATGTTGGTTTTGGCTCTGGAATCGCTTTTTACATACCTTAGCATCCAGACCCTTTTTCCCGAAGAAGCAATCCGCTGGCAGCGATGGAGGTGGACTGCCGCTGCGCTGTTGCCGGGCAGTTGGCTCCTTTTCAACTTGAGTTTTCCAAAAGGGGATAACAAGCCGACTCTGGGAAAATGGAAATGGATTGTCCCTGGGATATTCCTTGCCCATCTTATTCTTGTCACGATTTTTGTTTCTGATTTCTTCTGCAGCACCCCGGTATTCGATCCTTTCCATGGATGGATGATCAGCCTTGGTTGGTCCGGATATCTTTTTCATATCTGCTTCCTGGTCAGCAGCGTCTTGATCATAATGCTTCTTGAGAAAACGCTTCGCGCCTCAAGCGGCAGGCAGCGCTGGCAAGTCAAGTTCCTGGCCATTGGCATCGGGGCTATTTTTGCAGCCCGGCTGTATACGGGAAGCCAGGCGCTGTTATTGCACAACCTGCATTTAGAACTCGAAGTGGTCAACGGGTCCGCCCTTTTTGTGGCCGGCTTTCTGATTTTCGTATCCATTTTTCGAGGCCATTTTCTCCATACAAACATCTATCTCTCCGAGACCATGCTTTACAGGTCTTTCACGCTTCTTATAGTGGGGATATATCTTTTGGCCATCAGCGCCCTGGCTCTGGCCACTGGCTCTGTGCAGGACAATCTTGTTCTCGCCCTTCGTGCTTTCTTTATCTTTCTGGCCCTTGTGGGTCTCACGATAGCGCTCCTTTCGGATCGGCTGCGCCTGAAGATGAAACAGTTGATCAGCCGGCACTTTAAGCGGTCTGAGTATGATTACCGCAATGCATGGATAGCCTTTACCGAGCGAACAGCATCTATGGTGCAGGGCAAGGCCTTCTGCAATGCAATAGTGAAAATGATCTCCGAGATGTTTGATGTCCTTTCCGTTAGTCTCTGGCTTTTAAATGAACCGCAAAAAAACCTTAAACTTGGAGGGTCAACGGTCTTTTCCGAAGCCCAGGTTAGAGAGCTTCCGGGGTTTCAAGACGGGGCAGCGGCCATTATACAATTCATGCGCAATCGGCAAATCATCGTTGATTTGGAGGCTGTGGAGGCCGAAATTCTCAAACGATCCCATGTCGCCTTTTTTCAGGATGCCAGGATTCGATATTGCATTCCCATGGTGTCAGGGGGTAATCTTTTAGGGATTATTACCCTGGGCGATCGGGTAAAGGAGACGCCGTTTTCCTTTGAAGCGCTGGATATGCTGAAAACCATAGCTGATCAGGTGGGTGCCGGTCTGTTGAACCTCAAGCTTTCAGAACAGCTTCATCAAGCCAGAGAGATGGAGGCCTTTCAGACGATTTCAGCCCTTTTTACGCATGATTTGAAGAATCTGGCTTCAAAGCTCTCCTTGCTGTTACAGAACCTTCCTGTCCACTTCGACAATCCGGATTTTCGAAAAGACGCTCTCCGCTCAATGTCTGAAAGCGTTAAAAAAATAGACGGCATGTGCGGCCGCCTCTCCATAGTGAGAGAGAGGCTGGAATTGCACCCCGTGAAAGCCGACCTGAATAAAGTGTTCAGAACCACGCTCGCCGGTATTGAGGCAATACTCAAAGCCGGTCTCATTGAGGACCTTCATCCAATGCCGATGGTCTTCCTGGACCCGGAACAAATCCGGAAAGTAATAAGAAATCTGGTATTGAACGCGGATCAGGCAGCAGGCAAGGGTGGGGAGATTCGTGTAACCACGGGGACGCAAAACGGTTGGGCAGCGCTTATGGTCAGTGATAACGGTTGTGGCATATCAAAGGAATTTATGGATCAATACCTCTTTCGACCCTTCAGTACCACGAAAAAGCAGGGCACAGGCATCGGTCTTTTTCACAGCAAAATGATAGTTGATGCCCATAATGGCCGGATTGAGGTAGAGAGCGAAGAAGGCAAAGGGAGCACGTTCCGGGTGCTGCTGCCGATTAGCGGGGGTCAGGGGTCAGGTTTCAGGGTTAGATAAGGAACGGGGACTGAATAACTTTCCCGTTAAGGCGCTCAGATTTAGGTTGGATTTGGTCGATACCGCCGATCCCTGACCCCTGAAACCTGACCCCCGTGAACGGTTACAAGTTACAGGACAACAAGGAACGGACAGACTCATGAACAAAGTCAAACTTCTTATCGTAGATGACGACACAGATATCAGCAGCCAGATGAAATGGGGGCTTATAAATGACTATGACGTGTTTGTGGCCGGGGACCGTCCAATGGCTCTTGAGATCTTCAAAAAGGAGCGCCCCGTTGTGGTGACTCTGGACCTGGGATTGCCCCCGCAGGCCGGCGGCGTGGAGGAGGGCTTTCTTGCGCTGGCCGAGATGTTGGAGCATGACCCCTTGTCAAAAGTAATCATTATTACAGGCCAAAACGAGAAAGAACATGCCCTGGCGGGCATCGCCGGAGGGGCGTATGACTTTCTTAACAAACCTGTTCAACTGGATGAGCTTCAGGTAATTATCCGCCGGGCACTTCATGTCTCACAGCTTGAGCGGGAGCACCGCAAACTGCAAAAACAGTTGGGGGGGCAGTCGTTTGGG
The DNA here is from genome assembly GCA_030262895.1 of Deltaproteobacteria bacterium. GTDB lineage: Bacteria > Desulfobacterota > Desulfobacteria > Desulfobacterales > ETH-SRB1 > B13-G4. The sequence goes on from JAJSZW010000093.1 coordinate 9,324, forward strand.
GGTATGCTCGGCACGAGCCCGCAGATACAAAAAGTATACGAGATGATCAGCAAGGTGGCGACAGCAGACGCGCCGGTTTTAATCGTGGGAGAAAACGGCACCGGCAAGGAGCTTGCAGCACGGGCCATTCACGAAATGAGCGGGCGGCAAGAAGGTCCGTTTGTTGCAATCAACTGCGGGGCGATCCCGGAGACTTTACTTGAGAGTGAACTCTTCGGCCATGAGAAAGGGGCCTTCACCGGAGCCCATATCCAGCGAAAGGGCCGGATTGAATCAGCCCAGGGGGGCACACTCTTTCTCGATGAAATCGGAGAGCTTCCCCCCCAACCTCAAGTAAAGCTCCTGCGGTTTCTGCAGGAACAGCGGATCGAACGTGTGGGAGGCAGGCAAGAAATTGTAGTGGACGCGCGCGTCCTGGCGGCCACAAACACGGACATTGACCAGGCCCTTAAAGATGGGCGTTTTCGTGAGGATCTGTACTACCGGCTTGGGGTAGTTGTCATCTCCATGCCCCCCCTTCGGGAACGGGAAACAGACATCCTGCTTCTCGCCAGGGCTTTTCTCCAGAGATACGCCTCAAAGGCCAAAAGGAAAATCAATGGATTTGCCCCGCAGGCCGTCCGTGCTATCGAGACCCATGCATGGCCGGGCAATGTTCGGGAGCTGGAAAATCGGGTAAAGCGTGCCGTTATCATGGCAGACGGTGTGAAAATAACACCGGCTGATCTGGAACTGACTTCCCGCTATTCCAAATACGAGGGCCAGGGCCTGAAGCAGGCCCGCGAGGACATGGAAAGAGAGATGATTCAACGGGCACTGGCCCGGAACAAGGGAAACCTAACCCGTACCGCATCCGAATTGGGCATCAGCCGTCCTACGCTTTATGATTTGATGGATAAGTTGGGGATGGGCGCAAAGCGGGCGGTGAGAAAATAATCGAGATTACAAGATCAAATGTAACCGCACAAATCGCATTTTTTTGACAGGATCGACAGGATAATCAGGATAAATGAAAATCATGTAAATTTTGTTCATCCTGTCACAAAAGACCCGCCAAAGACATTTGAGTTCTATGGAATTCTGCCTTGACACACAATACGTTGGTTGCCATAATGTATCATCATAAAATCATACACATAAAAGGGGTATAATTGTGAAGAAAGCTATTCTTGGCAGTTTTCTATTTGTCATTATCTGTTCTGCAGTTCCCGCACTCGCAGCAGAGGGATTCACCCAAAAGGACAGGGACATGCTTATTGAGCTAAAGATAAAAATGGGAGAGATTGACAATAGATTTGAGCAGGTTGACAAAAGATTTGAGGAGATATTGACCTTTCTGGCCATCCTTGCGGGAGTCTTTGGCAGTATAGTTATTGCGGTTTTTGGTTTCGCATATTGGGATCGCCGAGCCATACTTGCCAGGGCGAGAGAGGAAGTAAGGCAGACAAGGGCGGACAGAAATCTCATTGAAAAAAATTCGCTTTTGCTGGCAAAACTGACTGAAGCCATGAGGTGCATGGCTAAGAAGTCTCCCGATATAAGGGAAGCGCTTCAACAGTCGAATTTGCTTTAAGAAGATTCTTAGCTCAGTTTGCAAATGGAGAGGTAGTTTCAAGAAATGTGGAAGAACTCAAGCAATGATAAATTTCACAAAGGTAGCTTGGAAACAATTCAGAAATTTTATCCTTGGTTATTTTGGCAAGTAGGATTCAGATGCTCAAAGAGGATACCGTGCTTTTGTTGAAACTTTGATTGGCCAGGAATATAAAAATCCATTGAAAGAGGCAGTGATTTCAACTATATTAGGAAGAGTCGATTTTATTGATAATGCATTATGCCAAAGAAGTACTACACAATTGAATTAGCGGAAGGCATCGAAATTCATGTTTATTTTGATACCTTGAATGGCTTGGTCATCAATTATGTTGTGAAGCTTCTCCTGTGGAAGGGCAAGAGGTATTATGAAGTAGTCCGCTTTGACAGCGCACACGGATGCCCTCACAAGGACATTCTCGATGAAAAGGGAACGGTTGTCAGGAAAATCTGGTTCGAGTCTCTTGACAATCAGCAGGGTTTGGACATAGCCATCAAAGATATCAAGGATAATTACGACCTGTACATTGAGAGGTTAAAAAAATGGTTGAGAAAATAAGAAAATCTGAAGAAGAAAAAGTCATTGAGATGCTTAAACGAGAGGGCTTCCGTGAACTCAACAAGAAAGAGATTCAAAAGGAACCCTATAAGTCCATTTATAGGCTACCTGAATGTTTCGATGAAAATACAGAACATTTGGGTCACCTTGAGGAAAATCGGGAAGGTAAAGTAGAGGGGTCGCGTCCACACTCTTGACAAGCGAGAAATGAATTGAGGAATTATGGAATTGGGGATTGACCCTGATAGAATAGTAAGAATTACATTTCACCATGCCAGTAACGCACGAGAAATATTGGTTAAAATTAGTGTCATTCGTGGCTAACATTCAGCCTTATTTTTGCTTATCTTGCAGGTGCTTCTTATTAAGCTGAACATATACCCCGAAAGGCCACAACTTGCAATTTTTCGCTGGCCCTGAACATCAATAGCTGTGTTGCTCAGGCTTGAAATAGCTTGCTATTTCGCGCCTTGCTCTTGATGGGCTACCAACTTAAAGCGGGACATTTTCCGCCATTTTGGCTCTATGGCAATTCTACAATCAAGCGAAATCTAAGGAGTTGCTAACTGACTGAATTTACAAACTTACGTCGGATCAGTTGTCGGTGGATTCGCTCCGCTTAATCCACCCTACAAACTTACGTTGGTAGCCAAAAATCGTATCCTATTTAAATTTCGTGGTAATGGGCAGTCTGTTAAAATATAACTATTCGTAAACAAAGCCTTTTTGTAAATTGAAAATGAGTTTTACCATGGTTTTTAAATAGGATACCAAAAATCGTAGGGTGGATTAAGGAGCGTAAGCGACGAATCCACCAAAACAGCTATTACCAATCATAAAATCATACACATAATAAGGAGTATAATCGTGAAGAAAGCTATTCTTGGCAGTTTTCTATTTGTTATTATCTGTTCTGCAGTTCCCGCGCTCGCAGCAGAGGGATTCACCCAAAAGGACAGGGAAATGCTTATTGAGCTAAAGGTAAGAATGGGAGAAATTGACAAGAGGTTTGAGCAGGTTGACAAAAGGTTTTCAGGACTCCGGGAGGACATGAACAAGCGCTTTGAGCAGGTTGACAAAAGATTTGAGGAGATATTGACCTTTCTGGCCATCCTTGCGGGAGTTTTCGGCAGTATGGTTGTTGCGGTTTTTGGTTTCGCATATTGGGATCGCCGAGCCATACTTACCAAAGCGAGAGAGGAAGTAAGGGAGATGACAAAGGCGGATAGAAATCTTATTGAGAAAAATTCGCTTTTGCTGACCAAACTGACTGAAGCCATGAGGCGCATGGCTGACAAGTCTCCTGATATAAGGGAAGCGCTTCAACATTCGAATCTGCTTTAGGCAAAAGAAAAAAATATACGTATATGGTGCTCAGATGTGGATCGGTTGTCGGTTTACAGTTTTCCCAATAAATTATGCAATGACTTAAGCATGTTGGATGTTAATCTCTTGATAACCTGCATGATTTTTTCCAAACTTCTAAATCTTCGAAAGATGACCCCAGAATTCTCCTCTATCTTCTGTTTTTTTAACCGTGAACCGTGAACCGATAACTGTAAACCGTGAACGGTTACCAGGCATTTTTACAACGGATCGTAAACAGCGGGGGAAGGGTTGAGCGTGAATACGGACTTGGCAGGATGCGGACAGACTTACTGGTGATCTGGCCCATTGAGATTCATGGTAAAAAAGATGCGCAGAAAACCGTACTTGAATTAAAAGTCCTTTACAAGTCTCTGGAGCAGACCATTACCGATGGCCTTGAACAGACTGCTTCTTACATGGATCGTTGTGGCACGGATGATGGCCATCTAATTATTTTTGACCGCAGTCAGGAAAGATCCTGGAATGAAAAGATCTTTCAGAGGAAGGAAAGCCGGCAAGGGAAGAGGATCCTGGTGTGGGGAATGTGAGTAGTAAAAAACAGCGATACCAGGAATTTCCACTTTTTTGACAGGATCGACGGGATAATCAGGATAAACAAGGTCGCTGCTGTGTGACTGCACCGTTCAATATGCCGGTCACTGACCAGCCGATGATCGATCCAGCTGAAGCTTTTAGGGACTTTGCGCACTCTGTTGGGTAAAATTGGTGATTTTACAATCATCTCTTCCTCCTCGTTTTTGGGGTTGACAGGATAAAATATCTTGCCCCGATTGTTGCATACGAAGGAGGGTTTCTGCGATGTCATCTTGTAACGCAGATCCAATAAAATTGGAAATGAACCCTATCATAACAGGCGGTTGCATCTTTAAGATATCTTGTAACGCAGTATTTGCAAAATGACATTTATCCTCTTTATTTTCAATTGGTTGAGGCGTTAAGGGTTCTTGTAACGCACTCGCCGAACCTTTTGGTTTCCAGTATCCGGGATGTTGTTTTCGCCACCCCTGAACCCGTTTAACATTTACAGGTCCCCGGAAGTAATCTTTGTTCTCCGGTTTATCCAGCCATTTCTTTTGGCTGGCAGCCTTACTTGCTTTGCGGCATTCGGCTTTTTTGCAATACGTTTGCCGGTCACGATTTCGGTGATCAGGTATAAATAAACTTCTGCAATGACGGCACTTTTTCTTTTTTATCATTCCCATTCAAAAAACACCTCTACATCTTTTGAGCTATTTATGAATGATTTTTTTAAAAAAAGAAAAAGGGAAGAAGAATGAAGAAAATTGTTTAAATTATTTTTTTTGAAGAAAAAGAAGCTGAAGAAGATTCAACATGTTCATACCGGAGGGTTAACTACATTTTAAGGTCGGCCCTGACAAAAATTGTAGTATTTACAAATTTTTTGTTTCAATTACTTGGT
>JAJSZW010000094.1 GCA_030262895.1 Deltaproteobacteria bacterium
CTATACGATCAAGATCTTCTTCCATCTTGGCTGTAAAATCAACTTCAAATATGTCTGGGAAGCTTTTAACAAGAAGGTCATTAACGATAAATCCAAGTTCGCTTGGCTTGAAGTATCCTTTTAGAAAATCAACATATCCCTTTTGCTTGATTGTAGATAATATTGAAGCATAGGTGCTGGGACGGCCGATTCCGTTTTCTTCAAGCTCTTTTACAAGTGAAGCCTCTGAAAATCTTGGCGGCGGCATGGTAAAGTGCTGTTTAGGATCTAAGTTATTGACCTTTAATTCTACTCCTTCAGATAATTCAGGAAGATTGATTTTTTCTTTTTCGCTTTCTATTTCTTCATCCACAGACATGTAAACAGCCATAAAGCCGGGGAATTTAACAGATGATCCGCCGGCGGTAAACAAATAAAGCCCGGCTTTAATAGAGATTGTATTTTTATTTATCAGAGCTTGTTGCATCTGCGACGCAATAAAACGCTGCCAGATAAGACGGTACAGAGACATCTGGTCCTTGGAGAGATAAGGGGCTAATTTTTCAGGAGTGTTGAAAACCGATGTGGGCCTGATAGCCTCGTGAGCGTCTTGAGCTTTTTTCCGGTTCTTGAAGAATCTTGGCTTATCAAGAGCAAATTTTTCCCCAAACTTTTCCCGAATCAGCATAAGTGCTTCTTCTGCAGCTTCTTTTGAAATTCTGGTGGAATCGGTACGCATATAAGTAATAAGTCCTTCAGTTCCACTTGTTCCGATGTCAATACCTTCGTAAAGCTGCTGCGCTACAACCATGGTTTTTTTTGCAGAGAATTTAAGCTTTCTGATTGCTTCCTGTTGAAGTTTACTTGTGATAAAAGGGGGGAGAGGGTTTTTTTTCGTAATCTTTTTTTGAACTTTTTTTACAATAAATTTATTTTCTGAAAGTTCATTCAGGATGGCGAGTGATGCCTTTCCGTCAGGAATTTTGATCTTTTTTTCGTCCTTTTTTACAAGTTTTGCCTTAAATTGTGGAGGTGAGGTGCTTTCGAGAAGGGCTGTTATAGACCAGTATTCTTCCGATTCAAAGGCATGAATAGCTCTTTCTCTTTCACATATTATACGTACTGCAACTGATTGTACACGCCCGGCACTGAGGCCGGTTTTTACTTTGCGCCACAGCAATGGAGATGTCTGGTATCCAACCAGTCTGTCAAGAATTCTTCGTGCCTGTTGAGCCTCGTATTTTTTCTTATGGAGATCTTCAGACGCTGCAATTGCTTCAATAATAGCTTTTTTTGTAAGCTCATGAATAAGTACTCTGTAAAATTTTCTTCCTTTTTTCTTGAGAACTTCTGCGGTGTGCCATGCAATAGCCTCTCCTTCCCTGTCAGGGTCAGGCGCCAAATAAATGTCTGTAGCATCACCAGCGGCTTTTTTTAAGGAGGTTATAACTTTCTGTTTTCCTGGAATAACAATGTATTTAGGCTCAAAGTTTTTTTCGATATTTATTCCAATTTCTTTTACAGGGAGGTCCTTTATGTGCCCAACGGTAGCAACAACGTTGTATTGCGAGCCCAGATACTTTTTTATGGTTTTTATCTTTGTTGGTGATTCAACTACAAGTAGTGGTTTGGTCACTATATCTCCTTATGAGACCTTTGCAAAACGCCCCCTTTTGCCCAATTTCGGCGTCAGACTCAAATTTTAAGCCTCGAAATACTCAATGTATTCCTCCATTTAAAATTTTCGCCTTCCTTGAACTTGAACAAAATTGAGCATTTTTCAAAGGCCTCCTTACTGATTTTTATTAATTGGTAATAGGTCAGCCACAAAGACACTAAGACACCAAGATTATAATATAATTCTCTTAAAATTCATAATTTGGGAATTTAGAAATTCAGGAATTCCGAATTGAAGGATGTTTTCACTTTTAATTCCTCAATTCCTAAATTCGCAATTCCCCAATTTATCAGCCATATCTCTTCTTAGTGCCTTAGTGCCTTAGTGGCTGAACTGTATGGTCAGTCATTTGTTTCTAAAGAAAAGAATTTTCCTGGAGCCTGATGAACAGCACCCTGCACTTCAAGCTTAAGAAGTATGCCTGAGAGTTTTCCGGGTTCCATAGATATTTTTCGTGCAAGATCATCTATATGAACAGGGTAGTGACCAAGGCCTGTAAATACAAGCGATTCTTCTGATGACAAAGAAAGCGGTTTGTCTGTTTTATCTTCAGGTTTATCTTTGCGCTTAATTTTATTATTTAAGCTATCATCTGTTATTAAAGGAGAAAGCTCTTCAAGTATGTCCTGTGTATTTTCAACCAGCTTTGCTCCCTGTTTAATCAAACTGTGTGTTCCAATACTTTTAAAGGAATTGATATTGCCGGGCACGGCAAAAACTTCTCTTCCCTGCTCTGCTGCGAGGCGTGCTGTAATGAGTGAGCCGCTTTTCTGGGTTGCTTCAACGATAACTGTTCCGAGTGAAATGCCGCTGATTATTCTGTTTCTTATTGGGAAATTGTGGGGTTCAGGTGCCTCTAAAAGAGGAAATTCGGAAATAACCGCGCCTTTTTCGGCAATCTTATGGAAAAGCTTCAGATTTTTATGTGGATAAACTCTTTCGAGACCGCTTCCAAGCACGGCCATTGTTTTTCCTTTGCCGATTAAAGCACCTGTATGTGCAGCAGTATCAATTCCTATTGCCATGCCGCTTACTATTGTAAAATCAATAGCAGCTAATTCCTCGCACAGCCTTTTTGTTATTGAAATACCGTAGCTTGTTGCATTTCTGGATCCCACCACGGCAATATTCTTTATAGATTTACAAAGATTCCCATAAACATATAAAAAGGGCGGTGGATCCGGTATTTGAAGTAAAAGGGAAGGGTAGGCCGGATCAGACATTGTAACAATTTGATAGCCTTTTTTCATTACAAGATCGAAATCTTTTTTGACTGGTTCCGGTATTTTGTGAGCTTTAATCGCAGCAACTATGCGGGGCGTTATGCCGTTTACCTGAAGAAGGTCTTCCTGTGATGCTTCAAAAACAAGGCTCGGTGACCTGAAGCGGTCTAATAACCGCTTAAAAAGGTGATTTCCTATGCCGGAGACACCTTTAAGGGCAAACCATGGAAACAGGGTTTTCATAGCTGAATTTTCTTTCCGCGCCTTCGCCAAATCAGGAGTATTGGGCTTGCAACGTATATTGATGAATACGTTCCAATAAGAATTCCAATTATCATTGCGAATGCAAAGTCGTGGACGATGCCGCCCCCTATGACAAACAGCGCAATAACAACTGTAAGGGTTGTTAAAGAGGTCAATATGGTACGGCTTAGAGTTTCATTAAGGCTTCTATTAATAACGAAATCCAAAGGTTTTTTCCGGTATTTTTTTAAATTTTCTCGTATGCGGTCAAAAACAATTATTGTATCGTTTAAAGAATAACCTATAATAGTTAAAAGTGCGGCAATAATGGGCAAGGTGAATTCTTTATCAAAAATGGAGAAGATACCTACGGTAATTATAATATCATGGATTAGAGCCACAATGGCACCCATTGCATATTTCAGATTGAGGAACCAGAAGAGTATAATGGCTAAGATGAGTGCGGCTGTGATCAGGATGGGTATACTGACGTTAATAAGAGAGAGAAAATAGACACTGCTCATAAGTGCTGCCGCCATGATTCCGCTTAAAATCCACTTGAATTCAAAACGACCGGATATATATATTGTAATAAAAAGCAGGGCATAGAACATGGCGAACAGCGCTTTTTCGCGCAGATCTTTACCCACCTGAGGGCCCACCATCTCAATGCGCCGGATTTCTACCTCGTTTCCTGTAACGGCTTCCAGGGCATTTTTTACCTTGCCGGAAAGTCCTTGAGAAGTCATAACCGATATGTCGGTTCTGACAAGATATTCATTATCTTCTTTGTCTCCAAATTGTTGAACAGATGATTTGCCGAGATCAATGGTATCAAGCCCGGATTTGATTATATTAATGCTTGCAGGAGCAAGGAACTTTACCTGTATTAATGTACCGCCGGCAAAGTCGATTCCATATTTTGGGCCTTTGTGGAGTATCAGAGAAACAAAGCTGACAAGAATCATTGTTGCGGATATGTAGAATGCCAACTTGCTTTTTCCTAAAAAATTCAAATTTATGTCGGATTTTATAAACCGCATGTATATATGACCCCTAAAAAGTGAAAAGTGAAAATTTAGTGTTGAGGCTACCGATATTCTGAACCCCTGATCCCCTTATTTACCTATATACTCAAGCTTTTAATTTTTCTGTTTATCAGGAGATAATCAAAAACAAGTCGGGCAAGGATAAGTGCTGTAAACAGGCTTGCTAATACGCCGAGACTCAGTGTTACGGCAAAGCCCTTTATCGGTCCGGTTCCAAACTGAAACAGGACAAGAGCCGCGATAAGAGTTGTTACGTTTGCATCAAGAATGGTAAGGGTGGCCTTACTATAGCCTGCATTTACGGCAGCTCTCTGAGTCTTGCCCAGATTCATTTCTTCTCTGATACGTTCAAATATCAAAACATTGGCATCAACAGCCATCCCTATGGTTAATATGATTCCTGCGATACCTGGAAGAGTTAAGGTGGCTTGAAATGCTGCAAGTCCTCCGGCAATCAGGACAATGTTAAGGATAAGTGCAATGTTTGCGATAAGGCCTGAAACCTTATAATATACAACCATAAACAGAACAACGAGCATGCCCCCAACGCACATAGAGATAAGTCCCTTTTTTATTGAATCAGCTCCAAGAGAGGGGCCTACAGTTCGTTCTTCAATGATTTCAACCGGCGCCGGCAGGGCGCCGGCCCGAAGAACAATTGCAAGGTCACGCGCTTCTTCTGTTGTAAAATTTCCTGTAATGCGTGCTTCGCCGCCGGTAATTTTTTCTTGAATAACAGGTGCGGAATAGACTTTATTATCTAAGACTATTGCAAGTCGTTTTTTAACATTTTCTTCTGTTATTCTTTCGAAAATCCTTGCCCCCTTTTTATCGAAATTGATGGAAATATATGATTCATTGAACTGGGAGTCTATTTGAACCCTTGCATCCGTCAGGTATTCACCAGTTAGAAGAGTTCGTTTCTTTACAAGATAGGGGGTTTTTATGGCGCGTTCTGTTGCTGCGTCCTCATTGTCCTGATAAAGAAGTTCACTGCCCGCCGCTATATTCCCTTTTAAAGCGGCATTTAGGTCATGGGTTTCATCCAGTAATTTAAATTCCAGAAGAGCTGTTTTACCAATTAACTCCTTTGCTCTTTGTGTGTCTTTGATGCCCGGGAGTTGGATAAGAATTCGTTTTTCACCCTGGCGACGTATATCAGGCTCATTTACGCCGAACTGATCAATACGATTTCTTATTGTTTCAAGTGCCTGTTCAGCCGCCAGCTTTTTTATATGATGAGTTTCATCTTCCGGTAAATTCAATATCATGGTAAGTATTTCATCATCAGTCGATTTTGAAAGAACCTGCAAATCCTCAAGTTCATTATCCAGTAGTTTGTCAAAACTCAGGATATTGTTGTTACCACGTATTTTGAGCGATATTTTGGTGTCTTCTATCCTGTCTATTCCGACGTACCTTATATTTTTTTTCTTTAAAAGACTGCGGAGTTCATAAGTCATACGTTCTATTGTACTTTCAACTGATTTATCAGTATCAACTTCAAGTACAAGGTGCATTCCTCCCTGAAGATCTAAACCAAGATTTATCTTCTTATGTGGCCACCAGCCTTGATTTATTGTAGGAAGAATATAAACAATTGCAGCTATAATAACCGCAAAGACTAAAATTACTCGCCATGAAAAATTCTTCAATTGGGTATTCCCTTCAATAAAGAGCTAAAAAGAGCTAAAAGGATTAAGAATATTTACTAACTACTCAGGTGGATAGACTGAAGGCTGAAGTCCGAAGCTCCCTGACAGCCTTCAGCCTATCCACCTAACGAATTAATCAGCCTTGTTTTCAACAGATGGCTGTGGCGGGGAAGGTTGATTTAGTGCAGCTATATTCCCGCGATTTATTTTTATTCGTACTCTATCTGCTATTTCCACTGTTACTGTGGTATCATCTGCACTGGTAATTCTTCCATGAATACCACCGCTTGTTACTACGCGGTCACCTTTTTTTAGAGTACTTATCATTTCACGATGTTGTTTACTTTTTTTCTGCTGGGGCCGGATGAGCAGAAAATAGAATATGGCAAACATAATAATCAGGGGAATAAATGCTGCAAATCCGCCTGGTTGTCCGCCGCTTGCTGCTCCGCCCTGTCCCATTGCATATGCTATACTAATCAAAATTAACCTCCATGTTTAAAGTTATTGTTCCAGATTATTTCAGTAGTACCGAGTACACTTGTAATTACGATTTTTATATTTGAGCAGGTATCATCAATTATATTTTTGTCGGTTCCCGGCAACTTTACAGGGAATCTGACGAGATAAATTGTTTCCCAGGTGTTAATATATGGGAAAAAGTGAGTAAGTACTGCATCAATCTTTTTAATTTTCCTTATCTCAAGCGGTTTTATCTTTTTTTCATTGCCTGCGTTAAGATATATTTTCCATATAGAATCTTTTTTATTAAAGTCATTCCATTTTTTATCCGGTACGTATGCAGACATTATAAAATCGTTGTATATTAAAGAGGCTTGTTTTTGATCTTTTATAAGTTTTCCCTTTTCTTTCCTGCTAAGTTTATAAGTTCTGGCATACTCATTTGCATAGACCTCTCTGAATTCAGGCGATTTGAAGGTAGCTGAAGTCATTAGCTCAAGATCAAGGCCTCTATATATGCGAGCTTCACTCGTCCATTTTATCAGCACTACTTTGTAAGTGCTTCCTTGGTATGGATCGGATGATGCTTCAATTTGTTTTACTGATGAAACGATCTGGCATCCCTGACATACCGCAAGGATAACCATCAGCAAGATACTTTTTAATATAAAAATGTAATAGTCAGTTTTCATGGACAAATACACGGTCAAAAATTATGCCGATATACTTTAAATGATAGTTGACGTCAAATATTTCTTCAATTTTTTTCTTGCTTAGATGAGCGCATATCCCTTTATCTTTCTTTATCAACTCCTTAAAAGGCTTTTTTTCTTTCCATACACGCATTGCCTGCTTCTGAACCATTTTATATGCGTCTTCACGGGTTACTCCTGATTCGGCAAGAGCAAGAAGTATCTGTTGAGAAAAGATAAGACCATTCAGCATATGAAGATTTTCTTTCATTTTTTCAGGATAAACAACAAGATTATCAATCAAACCTTTTAGCCTGTTTAGCATGTAATCAATAAGTATTGTGCTGTCAGGGGCGATTATTCTCTCAACAGATGAGTGGCTTATATCCCTTTCATGCCAGAGAGGGATGTTCTCCAGGGCAGCCATAGCATTAGCCCTGATGATCCGTGCGAGGCCGCAAAGGTTTTCAGATCCTATTGGATTCCTCTTGTGAGGCATGGCTGAAGAACCTTTCTGCCCTTTTGAAAAATACTCTTCCGCCTCAAGAACTTCTGTTCTTTGAAGATGCCTGATTTCAAGAGCCATCTTTTCGATTGATGATGCCATGATAGCTAACGCTGTAAAATATTCGGCATATCGGTCTCGTTGTATGATTTGCGTTGAAGCAGGGGCTGGTTTGAGATCCAGTTTTTTGCAAACATATTCTTCAATTTCAGGTGGAATATTGGCAAAAGTACCGACTGCTCCCGAAAATTGACCAAAACTGATGTTTTCGACAGCGCGCTCAAATCTTTTTCTGTTGCGCTGCATTTCATCATACCAGACTGCCAATTTCAGCCCGAATGTAACAGGTTCTGCATGAATTCCGTGCGATCTTCCGACCATGACGGTATCCTTGTGTTCGAAGGCTCTTTTCTTAATTATACTTAACAGGTTTTCGCAGTCTTTTATGATAATTTCCCCGGCTTTTTTGAGAAGATAAGCCATGCTTGTATCAAGAATGTCTGAAGATGTCAGCCCCATGTGGATATATCTCGAGTCAGGCCCGACATGTTCGGCAACACTTGTCAGAAAGGCTATTACATCATGTTTAGTCTCAGCTTCTATTTCTTCTATTCTTTTAACGGAGAAACCAGCTTTTTTCTTTATGTTTTTAAAAGCTTTTTTGGGAATCATTTTGTTTTGCGACATGGCTTCACAGGCTAAAATTTCAACTTTCAGCCATGTGTTATACTTGTTTTCATCACTCCAGATATCGCCCATAATACTTCTTGTATATCGTTTTATCATTTGTTGCTTTGCTCCATCCGTAGTTTATGAGGTTATAAGTTTGTAACATTATAGCCTTATGAAATAAACCTGCTGAGCATGAGCTTCGGGTGTGATCAAATTAAAAGCAGGAAACTGTTTGAGCGGATTAGATATCGTTAAGAAAGAATCCAGTATAAAATACCATTTTTTGCCCGGCTGTTTGCTCAATTACCATAATTTGTTTATAGTTGTGGCTAATTCTTTCTTTACGATATCTTATGCGTGAGTTTTTCATGCTTTTAATTTGATTATACCTGAAGCGGATATATTTTTAAAAAGCTAAAATGTTACATGAATTTTAAATTACTGATCAATATTTATCCAGAGAGTTTCTCCGTCAAACTGGATGCGGTTTGCATTATTATAATCAATCCGGTCCAAAAGAGCAAAAATACGGTCCATATTATAAACAACAACTTTGCTTAATGGATATATCAGGTTAAGATTTACAGCGATTTTACGTTCTTTGATGTTGTAAATGGTAACAATTTTTTCGGAAAATTTTAAAAGTTTGCCGATTCCTGAACTGAAGCCCTTTCTGTCCGGCTCGTCGGCAAGTGGAGCAAGAGCAACCCCCTTGTGATCAAAGTAATCCTTTAAAAACTTAAAGTGTATATTCCAGATGTTGTCTTCAGGTTTGACCACATATATTCCGAATGCTCTTATCCTGCCATCCGGCAGGGTTGCTCCCTCTATGTCCTTTTCAATAATATCACCGCTTTTAATACGTATCTTGTCCAGAATTTCCTGCATGGGAACTATCGAATCACCTATTTTAAGTGATTCATCAGATTTTACAATGATATCAACACTTTTTTCCACTCCATATTTTGTTTTACGCTTTTGGGTAAGTATTTGAAGCTCTTTATCTTTTTCCAGCTTGTTGTAGTCTATTACAGGCTGGGATTTTATAGGAACATGAACTTTTTCCGACAAGTTTTTTTCAACAGGCCCGGTGAGTTTCTTCTGCATTAAAAATAAGCCTGCCGCAGCTATTGCAGCAGAAATAGCACAGATTATGATAATAACGGCAATCTTATTCGATATGGCTACATTTTTTTTAGGCATAATTTTTTTTGCCGTGAACCTAAGTAGTGTCTGGACGAAAACTCAAAACACCTGAAACTATAGTCAGTTGAATGCTATTCTCAAATCGAAGATTTTTAGCAGTTAGCTTTTAGCGATTAGCCTTTAGCTTGAAAAATCAAACAGATAACACATTCAGCTAACAGCTAATGGCTAATAGCTTTTTCACAAATTTTCACATCGGCAAATAAGCTGAAACTATTGCCGGCATTAAAAAAATACTTTTCGGACAGGCACTAAGTAGTTTCTATTTTGAACTGATGATCTTGCTGTCTCCGAGGAACAAGGTGCTATCACCTTTTATTGATATTGAAAGATTACGCCTTAACTCAAGGTCAATTATTTCTTTTCTTTTATTATTCAGAAGATAGTCAGCTACCTCAACAGGGACTATGCCCGTTACTTTGGAAATTTCCTGTTTTAGAGTTTCGATGCTGAGTTTTCTCAAGAAAGCAAGAGCCAGGGTTTCAGGAGATGGAGTTATGCCTTTTCCATGGCAATATTTGCAGGCTTCAAAACCGCTGTATCCAATAGATGGCCTGATTCGCTGCCTCGACATTTCAATTAACCCAAATTTAGAAATTCTTCCTACTTTTGTTTTTGCCTTATCTTTTTTTAAATGGTTTTTCAACGTTGTTTCTACTTCTGATTTGTGCTTTTGGTCTCTCATGTCAATTAAATCCAGCACAACAAGACCGCCCAGATCTCGCAGACGCAGTTGACGGGCAATTTCTTCGGCTGCTTCAATGTTGGTCTGCAAAGCAGTTTCTTCGATAGATTTTTTTTTGGTTGCTTTGCCTGAATTAACATCTATGGCGACTAAAGCTTCGGTTTGTTCTATTACAATTGATCCACCTGATTTCAGGTTAACTCTGTTTTTATATATAGAAGCGATCTGGTCTTCAAGCTGGTGTTTTGTAAATATAGGTTTTTCACTTTTATATAATTTAACACTTTTGGTATGTTTAGGAGATATGATTTTAATAAAATCTTTAACTTCATGGCAAACTGAGGGGTTGTCAATAAGAATTTCGTTAATATCCGTAGTAAAATAGTCCCTTATGGATCTTAAGACAAGATTTCGTTCTTTAAAGAGAAGCGCTGGAGCGTTTTCCTTCATTATCTGGCTTTTAATATTTTTCCAGAGTCTGAAAAGATAATTCAAATCTTTAGAAAGCTTTGTTTTTGTACAATCTTTTCCGGCAGTCCTTACAATGAGCCCAAATCCTTCCGGGATATTAAGCTCGGGTATAATTTTTTTTAGACGATTCCGTTCATCTTCATTTTCTATTTTTCGTGAAATCCCCCGCTGTTCACTTCCAGGCATAAAAACCACGAACCTTCCAGCAAGAGATATAAATGTTGTAAGCATGGCTCCCTTTTTCATAAAAGGGTCTTTTGTTACTTGTACAACCAGTTCCTGCCCTTTCTTAACAAGATTTGATATGGAAGAGTCTCCGGCATAATTATCTTGAAAGTAATCGCTGTGGATTTCATTCTTTTGAAGAAATCCATGTCGTTCTGCTCCATAATCAACAAATGCGGCCTGAAGACTGGGTTCAACGCGAGAAATTACTGCTTTGTATATGTTACCGTGTGTAATTTCTTTTGAGGCACTTTCGATATGAAATTCCTCAAGTTTATTGTCAATTACTTTTGCGATTCTGCATTCTTCAGGATCTACTGCATTTATCAGAACCTTACTGATCATATAATATTTATCCTTTTTCGTAGCAGCTTAGCCACAAAGACACTAAGCCACCAAGATTATAATATAATTTTCTAACAAACTTCATACACTTTTTCGAGCAAACTTGGGACTAATGTCTTATGTACAGTATATGCTGCATCTACAATTTTTTCAGCAACAGATCCTTCTCTGCCTGTGCGTGTCCGTATGCAGACAGGTCTTTTTGATATAGGATTAAAATTCATATCTCTTTTTTGTGCCTTAGTGCCTTAGTGGCTGAACTGTTACTGTTTTTTTGATTGAATATGAAATTGTCAAGTACAAGTCAAACTATTTCTGATCAATGGTTTTTGTCAGTATTGCTATTTATATCATATTATGACATGAGGTGATAGAATTTGAGAAAGATTATTTGAAAGGTAGTAATAGTAAATGGATAAAAAATACGATCCAAAGATAATAGAAAATAAATGGCGGATTTACTGGGAAAGTTCAAAGCTTTTTAAGGTTGATGAGGACCCGGAAAGGCCAAAGTATTACCTTCTTGAAATGTTTCCCTATCCTTCCGGCAAGATACACATAGGGCATGTTAGAAACTATACCATAGGCGATGTCATTGCCAGGTACAAAAAAATGCAGGGATTCAATGTAATGCATCCAATGGGATGGGATGCATTTGGTATGCCGGCGGAAAACGCTGCAATTGCAAACAGATCTCATCCGGCAAAATGGACATATGAAAATATTGATACTATGCGTCGCCAGTTGAAACGTATTGGATTCAGCTACGACTGGGAAAGAGAGTTCGCCACTTGCAGGCCTGAATATTATAGATGGGAGCAATGGTTATTCTTAAAGATGTATGAAAAGAAAATGGTTTACAGGAAGGAATCGTTTGTTAACTGGTGTAATTCCTGTCAGACCGTGCTTGCCAACGAGCAGGTTGAGGCCGGTATGTGCTGGAGATGTGGCAATGCTGTTCACCAAAAGAAACTCTGGCAGTGGTTTTTCCGAATTACCGATTATGCTGAAGACCTTCTGGCTTACTGCGATAATCTTCCGGGCTGGCCTGATAAAGTTATTGCCATGCAGAAAAACTGGATCGGAAAAAGTTTTGGCGCGGAAATTCGTTTTCCTATAGAGAATCCTCCTGATAAAGATGAGCATATATCTGTTTTTACTACGCGGCAGGATACGGTTTTCGGAGCAACATTCATGTGCCTTGCTCCGGAACATCCGCTTGTTCTGAAGCTTTCAGAAGGGACGAAGCAGGAAAAACAGGTAAGAGAATTTATTGAACGAATATCTATGCAGGACAGGTCGGTCAAGGCCGTTGAAGGTTATGAAAAGGAGGGCGTTTTTACAGGAGCCTATTGTATAAACCCGTTGAGCAAGAGAAGAATCCCAATTTATACAGCTAATTTTGCCCTGATGGAATATGGCACCGGTGCGGTTATGTCTGTTCCCGCACATGACCAGCGTGATTTTGATTTTGCTAAAAAGTATGGGATCGATATAGTTATTGTTGTAAAACCATATGATTGTGATCTTGATTCTGATGCAATGACGGAAGCTTATATCGCTGATGGAGTAATGGTTAATTCCGGTCAATTTGACGGAATGGATAACAGAAAAGCTTTAGATGCAATAGCTTCTTTTCTTGAAGATAATGATATCGGGAAGAGAACTGTAAGTTTTAGATTAAGGGACTGGGGTATTTCCAGACAACGATATTGGGGCGCGCCGATTCCCATGATTTACTGCAACAAATGCGGAATCGTTCCTGTGCCTGAAGAAGACCTTCCCGTAATACTTCCGGAAGATGCTAATCTTCTGGATGACGGCGGCTCACCCCTTTCAAAACTTGAATATTTTGCAAATACCAGGTGTCCGGCATGTGGTGCTTCTGACGCGAAAAGAGAAACCGATACAATGGATACATTTGTAGAGTCTTCCTGGTATTTTGCCAGATATTGCAGCCCTGATTGCAACACCGGCATGTTTGATAAAAAGGCCGTTGAATACTGGATGCCGGTAGACCAGTATATCGGAGGGGTAGAACACGCTGTTTTACATCTTCTGTATTCAAGGTATTTTACACGTGTACTAAAAGATTTCGGCCTGGTAAGTTTTAAGGAGCCTTTTACCAGGCTGCTTACCCAGGGTATGGTTTGTAAGGAGACTGTTTCATGCCCTGAACACGGCTATCTTTTTCCTGAAGAGGTTGAGGGGAGTAGCGGCGGTTCTGATCGTTTTTGTAAAAAATGCGGCAAGAAAGTTGTGGTGGGTCGTATTGAAAAAATGTCAAAATCAAAAAAGAATGTAATAGATCCGAATAGATTGCTTGATAAATATGGTGCGGATACCACGAGACTTTTCTGCCTTTTTGCAGCTCCTCCACAACGTGATCTCGAATGGAGTGAGCAGGGAGTCGAAGGCAGCTATCGCTTTCTTAACCGTGTATGGCGTATTGCATCGAACTGCATGGATTACATAAAAGATATTTCGCCATATTATGGAAGTCCTGACAAGCTTGATGGTGAATTGCGTGATTTATACAGAAAGACACACTATACAATAAAAAAGGTTACCAGAGATATTGAAGATAGATTTCATTTTAATACAGCTATAAGCGCTGTTATGGAACTTGTGAATGCTATGTCGGGCATTGATCTTCAAAAAAACGGTCATAAAAGGAACTCCGTTGTTAGGTATGCCCTGGAGTCCGTTGTGCTCCTTTTAGCGCCGATAGTTCCTCATTTTTCCGAAGAACTCTGGGAGGCATTGGGAAATGAGTCCAGTATACTTTTAGCTTCTTGGCCTGAATACAATAAGGAAGCTCTGTCTAAAGATGACCTTTTAATTATTGTCCAGGTTAACGGCAAGCTCAGAAGCAGGTTTAATGTAGATGCTGATGCAGATGATAATACCTTAAAAGAAATGGCGCTTTCAGATGAGCGGGTTAAAAAGTTTATAAAGGGTAAGCCTGTTAGAAAAATTATAGTTGTAAAGAAAAAGCTGGTTAATATTGTTGTATAATTTTTCAGGGTTCAGGGTTGAAAATGATATAATTCATTGTGTTGTCAAGAAATATTTATCGAAAAGTCAAGTAAATAGATAGGTGCGAAACTTGAG
>JAJSZW010000095.1 GCA_030262895.1 Deltaproteobacteria bacterium
TGGGATTCATTATATAGAGGGTGGCTGGCCAGGTTCCAATCCCAGGGACGAGCGCTTTTTTGAGCTTGCGAAAAATATTAAATTTCAAAACGCCCGTCTTAGTGCATTCGGCTCTACTCGAAGACCTGGAATTACTGCTGATGAGGATCAAAACTTAAAAGCCCTTATTAAAAGCAGCACACCTGCTGTAACAATATTCGGCAAAACATGGGATCTTCATGTTGAGCAAGTCATGAACAATACCCTGCAGGAAAATCTTGCTATGATAAAAGATAGCGTAGAGTTCCTTAAAAAAAACAATCGAGAAGTTATTTACGATGCCGAACATTTTTTTGATGGCTATTCAGCAAATAGAGAATATGCTTTACAGACTCTTATGACAGCTATAGATGGAGGAGCGGAGACAGTTGTTCCCTGTGACACAAATGGTGGAACACTGCCACATGATATAGAAGCTATTATGAATGATGTGTATGATACTCTCAATAAATACAGGGAAAAAACAAATTCTCCGCCGATTAAAATCGGAATCCATACTCACAACGACAGTGGCCTTGCTGTCGCTAATTCCATTGCAGCCATACGCAAAGGAGCTGTTATGGTACAAGGAACTATAAATGGATATGGAGAAAGATGCGGAAATGCGGATCTTACTTCTATCATACCCATTCTCAGTGTAAAAATGAATCGTCAATGTATTTCCAAAGAAAATTTAGCAAAACTCAAAAACATATCCAGGTTTGTAAGTGAATCCGCAAACATGACCCCCCTTAATTCAAGGCCTTTTGTCGGCAAAAGTGCATTCGCCCACAAAGGTGGTATTCATGTGAGCGCCGTAATGAAAGTGCCTAGAGCTTACGAGCACATGAATCCTGAATTAGTAGGGAATGAACGCCGCGTGCTGATATCTGATCTCGCCGGTAAAAGCAATGTGGAATACAAAGCCAAAGAACTCGGCATAGAGCTTGGAACGAACGGTTTTGACAGCCGCAAGATCGTTTCGGAAATAAAACGTATGGAAGAAAAAGGATACCAGTTTGAAGTGGCTGATGGTTCATTTAAAATACTGATGGAAAAACTCACAAAACAGTTTAAGCCTCTTTTCGAACTGAAATCCTTTAGAGTCCACATTGAAAAGGAAAAAGATCGCCCATGTTCTGCTCATGCAACGATAAAGATATCCGTAGGTGACACTGAAGAAATTACCGCTGCAGAAGGAAATGGACCGGTAGGCGCTCTGGATAACGCTCTGCGCAAAGCTCTTGAAAAATTCTATGTAGCAGACCTGGATTCCATGCACCTTGTAGATTTTAAGGTTAGAGTAATTGATGCATGGGAAGGGACTGCCGCAAAGGTAAGGGTCTTAATAGAATCGCGCGATGAAGATCGTATCTGGAGTACAATCGGCGTTTCAGAAGATATTATTGAGGCAAGCTGGCAGGCATTGGCAGACAGTTTTCAGTATAAACTTTCAAAAGAAAGGTCATAACGGCTCACGGGGATTGGGGATCGGGGGTCAGGGAGCAGGGATCAGTTTGTAGGGCGGATTAAAAAGTAGTTTACAGTTTTAACGTTTCTCCGATATTTTATAAAAGTGTAAACAAATAATGAAGGATGTCAAAATTAAGTGTTGAACCTTGAGTAAAGTTATGAATGAAAGAGTAATAATTTTTGATACAACACTAAGAGATGGTGAGCAGTCTCCGGGAGCAAGCATGAATACCGGAGAAAAGATGCGGCTCGCTACACAGTTGGAAAAACTCGGCGTTGATGTGCTGGAAGCCGGCTTCCCTGCCGCATCTGAGGGAGATTTTGAGGCAGTTGCTCAAGTAGCGGGTGTTGTAAAAAATATTGAAGTTGCCGCACTGGCAAGAACACACAAAGATGATATTGACCGTGCCTGGGCTGCAATCCGTCATGCAAAAAAACCCAGGATTCATACATTTATAGCCACTTCAGATATTCATATGAAATATAAGCTGAAGATGAATAGAGAAGAAGTGGTTAAAACCGCTTTTGAAGCTGTCAAATACGCAAAATCTTTTACAGACAACATTGAATTTTCAGCAGAAGATGGATCAAGAAGTGATCGTGACTTCCTCTGTCAGGTTTTCGAAGCGACAATTGAGGCGGGAGCTACTACTCTTAACCTCCCGGATACAGTAGGATATGCCATTCCTCAAGAATTCGGGGACCTTGTAAAATATGTCATGGCCCATACGCCAAATATACATAAAGCCATATTAAGTGTGCACTGCCACAATGATCTTGGCCTTGCCACTGCAAATACTCTTGCGGCAATATACGCCGGAGCCAGGCAAGCAGAAGTAACTATAAATGGAATAGGGGAAAGAGCAGGCAATACTTCGCTTGAAGAAGTGGTAATGGCGCTGCACACAAGACCCAATTTTCTTCCTGTATATACCAATATAAATACTGAACATATTTATCCAACAAGTCGTCTTGTAAGCATGATAACGGGAATTATGGTTCAACCTAATAAAGCAATCGTAGGAGCCAATGCATTTGCCCATGAAGCTGGTATCCATCAGGATGGTATGCTGAAGAATCCCATGACATATGAAATTATGAAGCCTGAAACCATAGGTTTAAGTACGAGTAAACTTGTACTTGGAAAACATTCAGGAAGACATGCACTTCGCTCACATTTAAAGGAGTTGGGATATGACCTTAGTGATGAAGAGTTAAAGCTTGTTTTTAAAAAATTCAAGGAACTTGCAGATAAGAAAAAACATATTTTAGATGAAGATCTGGAAGTCATTGTTACTGAGGGTATTTTAAGAACAGCGGAAGTCTTTAATCTTGAATATCTTCATGTCTCAAGCGGAACAACAGTTAAGCCGACTGCAAATGTTAAACTCAAAATAAATGAAAGATCTGTAGAAGGCTCCGGATCTGGAAATGGCCCTATTGATGCTGCCTATAATGTTATTGCAAAACTTACAGGTTCAAAATCCGAACTATTAAGGTTTTCCGTTAGCGCAATTAGTGGAGGTACAGATGCACAGGGCGAAGTTACTGTACGATTAAAAGAAAACGGAGTTATTGCCCTTGGCAGGGGCGCTGATCCGGATATTATCACAGCCAGTGCCAAAGCCTATATTAATGGACTTAACCGGCTGGAATACTTAAAAGCGAATCCCATAGAAACATCTGAAGTTATTTAAATAATAGGTGGATAGGCTGAAGACTGAAGACTGAAGGCTGAAGGCTGAAGGCTGAAAATCCCTGACAACCTTCAGTCTTCTATCTTCAGCCTTCATCTGGTAGGTTGGGTTGAGCTTGCGAAACCCAACAAAACATGGTTGCACCGATATTGTTCTCTCAATCATTTTGCAATTTCATGCAATTGATGTTGGGTTTCGTTCCTCAACCCAACCTACCAGGGAACGGGGACGAAATAACTTCCCCAAGTAGGCGCATAGATTTGGGTCAGATTTGTTCAATCTTAAATCACAAAAGTTGATAGAATAGCAGGCTATTTTGATATTTTTGGGATTTAAGATCGGGCAAAGATGGCTTGAAGCTGTGATGCATAGTTGGGGAAGTTATTTCGTCCCCGTTCCCTGGCTAAATAGTTAATATTTAAGATGTGACCATAGCTCCTCCCACAAATGTGTAAGTCTTACCCCTCCCCTCCCTCAAACCTTTGCAAGTTTTTCAATTTCTCGAATAAGCGCAGGAAGATTGGGTCGAGTGAAACTCATCTCTGCTGCAGGAATTCGGTTTTGTTTAATGTCAGGGAGCATATGCTTATGATGCGGAAACGTTGAGGCCAAATTCGGGTACATGTAACGACTCTCAGGCCAAACTACCAGTGTGGAACGTTCTACAGTAGGACGATGAGAACCAATTCGGCTACAAAGCGGCTGTAGTTAAACACCGACTTCAGTGTATTATCAATCATTTTCAATAGGCAGGCTGAATACGCAAAGTTTCAGACAAGTCACATTGTTGAATCTGATTAGTGTAGGCTTCTTTGTGCCGCAGCCATGTCTCATAAATCCCCTTCCATCGGCTAAAATCGGCACGGGTCTCATCATACTCGTCATAGCGTGCCAACTTTCCAGACATGAGTGCGGTGTAAAAATTTCGAGCTGTGCGGTTAGGCCACAAATGATAGGGCATAGGTTACCCAAGTCCTTCCGAATGTTCTAATTCTCATCGACAGATTCCTGTAGGGGCGGGTTTATCCCGCCTAAAGCGAATTTGGAAGGCAGCGTAAAGCCGCCACTACGACAAATCCTTCATAGCAATCAACTTATTGACAAAATACAGTAAATGCTACCCGCACAGGTCGGAAATTTTCAGGTTCATGCAGTCAAAAATAGAAGTAGAGAATTTGAATAATTCCAATAGGGCTTGAGATTGAGGTAGAATTTCAGGGCAAATAAAATTAGCGCCCTTTGGGCGAGCTATTAAGCTGTTGAGCTTATCAGCTTACCAGCTAAGAGCTATGAACCATTATTGCAAACTGATAGTCTCTAACCTATTAATAAAATTGACCCCAAAATGGGATTTTCTATACTATTTAATTATTAGCACGCAAGAATCATGCAAAATTAAAGGATTACAGGCAAATGATACAATTGCAGTTAGTTAACTGAAATGCATAGAAAATCAGGGACACAATACCATGTATTTTAGTGTGAAATTGTGAAGTAAATTACATAATTTTATGGTATTTTTTTACACATATTCAGAGTCAGACAGATAAGAGCGAGTAAAATAAGGAAGGCATTATAAAATACTATAAATCGCTCCCTGACAGCCTTCAACCTTCAGCCTATCCACCTTAAACATCAAGAGTCCCGATAATATCCCTAACCTTTTGAATATTATTTTTGATTAGGAATGCCTCAATACCATTAATTATATTTATGGTGGCATTTGGGTTAATAAAATTAGCCGTGCCGACCTGAACAGCTACAGCGCCGGCTATCAAAAACTCAAGAGCATCCTCTGGTGTCATAATTCCACCGACACCAATTACCGGAATTTTAACTTTCTGAACAACCTGCCAGACCATACGAAGAGCTACCGGCCTAATCGCAGGGCCGGAAAGGCCTCCAGTAATATTAGCAAGCTTTGGGCGACGGGTTTCAATGTCTATAGCCATGCCGGTAATAGTATTTATCAATGATATGGCGTCAGCGCCCGCCTCTTCCACACTTCTTGCAATCTCTGTAATATCGGTCACATTCGGCGATAGTTTAACCATAAGAGTTTTTGTGGTACTTTCTCTAACAGCTTTGACAACATTAAACGCTGATTCAGGATCAACACCAAAGGCCATGCCCCCTGCTTTTATATTAGGGCATGAAATATTGACCTCAATGCCTGATATTCCATCAACATCATCTATTCGTGATGCAAGCTCCGCATATTCGATAATATCCTTCCCATAAATATTTACAAAGGCAGGTGTTGCAAGTGTTTTTAAGAAAGGAAGCTTTTCTTGCAAAAAGGCTTCAAGGCCAACGTTTTCAAGACCAATTGCATTCAGCATACCACAAGGCGTTTCAACAATCCTTGGAGGTTTGTTGCCCTTTGAAGGTTCTATTGATAAACCTTTTACAATAATTGCTCCAAGACGGTTCAATTCAATTAGCTCCGCAAATTCACTCGCATAGCCAAACGTACCGGATGCTGTCATTACAGGGTTTTTCAGCTTTATCTTTCCAATTTTGACTTCAAGATCAGGATTTTTCATAATAGCAACCTTCAGAGCTCGTAAAATTTAGTTTTTTGTTGCCCATAAACCCTTTTGCGGCAGGATTTTGTTCAAAAATTGGACATCAGGCCGATCTGGGTTTTAGGGAACCGTTACATATTTTATAAAATATATATTGATAGATATCAAGACACTGTTTTAAGATATATTTTGCCTGAACGGAAACCTCGATTTCTTGTAGGTTGGGTTGAGCCCCTCAATTTTGTTGGGTTTCGTGCCTCAACCCAACCTACAAAATCAATCACTTGCAAGAACTTAATTTATCAGGGCGAAACCCAACAAATGCCCCGGCGAGAATAAATGTACTCAATAGTATCAAAAAGAGAAAGAACAATATTTTTGATTTCCTCTGCTAATGGCATGGTCATAAGATTAAGAAATAGAATGTTTCTGATAAGAGAATATTGAACGGCAGAGTAAAGCTTTTTTTGAACGTCGAACATCCAACGTTGAACATCGAATGATGAAATCGCTTCGCTCCGTCAGTTTATAAATTGGCAGAATACCTTATTCAAAATTCGACGTTGGACGTTCGATGTTCGATGTTCATAGCCTTTAGCTGACTGGCTACGTCTTTGATGCGCAAGAGATTGGTGTAAGTCGGGTAAAAAATAGCTCAATTTAATTATAGTCGGAGGGATTTTAATGGGTCATAACGTCAACTACGATAAAAAGTATCGACTTCTGCAACAAAGATTGGATCGTAATGTTACTGGTGCTCCCGAGTCCCCAGTATTTATGAAGATATTGAAACTCCTGTTTTCTCCAGAAGAAGCGGAACTCGCCAGAAAAATCCCGGGACAGCCTATTTCTCTGAATGCTCTTTCAAAAAAGCTGTCTATAGGTTGTAAAGAACTTGACGAAAAATTAACTGAAATGGCTCAAAAAGGTTTAGTGGTAGATCTCGAACACAAAGGAAAACGCTATTTTGTCCTTGCACCGGTTGCAATAGGTTTTTTTGAGTTCACTTTTATGCGTACTCGCAATGACATGCCCATGGCAGAGTTAGCTCGTTTATTTGACCAATATATAGAACAGGATGGTAAATTCATCCACACGCTCTTCCAGGGACAAACACAAGTAGGTCGCTCACTTGTATATGAAGAGGCTATTCCTGAAAGCGATCATACTGAAATACTTGACTGGGAGCGCGCAAGTCATATTGTGAAGTCAGCAACTACTGTTGGAGTATCGTTATGCGTCTGCCGTCATAAAGCAAGTCTTCTTGGGAAAAATTGCAAACGCCCTAAAAGTACCTGTCTTTCTCTCAATTACATGGCAGAATCAATAATACGTAGCGGATTTGCCCGACAAATTACAAACACCGAAGCAATGAAAATTCTTGAAAAAAGCAAGGAAGCCGGCTTGGCTCAAACCGGAGACAATGTTCAGCGCAAGGTAACCTATATATGTAACTGCTGTGGCTGCTGCTGCGAGATGATGCAGGCAATAAAAATTTTTGACATCCGTAATGCAATTGTAACCTCAAACTGGATAATGGAAGTAGACCTTTCCAAATGTAAAGGATGCGGAAAATGCGCAAATGCATGCCCTATAAATGCAATAGAGATAATTCAGGAAGGTGAGAAAAAAAATAAACGAAAAAAAGCGGTCTGTGATGAAAACTTGTGCCTTGGATGTGGTGTATGCTATTCTGCCTGTGAATTTGGTGGAATTACCATGAAACCTCGTATACAAAGGGTCTATACCCCTGAAACCATATTCGACCGTTTAATAGCTATGGCAATTGAGCGTGAAAAGCTGGCAGATCTTATCTTTGATGAACCGGAACGACTCAGTCACCGTGCAATGGGACGGATCATACATGCCCTCGAAAATTCTTCCCCTTTTAAGGCTGCAATGTCGGTCAAGCCATTGCGATCTGTTTTCCTGAATGCGGTTGTTAAGGGGGTAAAGAAAAAAACCGGAGAATTTACTAAAGTCATTAGTTAATCAAAAAATAATATCAAATAACAAATTTCTTGACATATAAATAATAATACTTAATCTTTTTTTTGAGCATATTCTCATAACGGAGTTTTTATGGTAAGACCCAAGAAAAATCGTATTGTTGCCTTTGAGCCGGACGTCAGCTATTTCAAGCCAAGAGGCATACCAATGATAGACTTGTCGGAAGTCCATCTAACAGTTGACGAACGTGAATCAATAAGACTTGCGGATCTCCTTGGGATGTCACATGAAGAAGCAGGCAAGAGTATGGGAGTATCCAGAGCAACATTCGGCAGAATTGTCCAGCGTGCACGAAAGGCTGTTGCGGATGCACTTATTAACAGCAAGGCTATTAAAATAGAAGGCGGAAATTACAGATTAATCGGCGACAAAAGAATATTTATTTGCGGTAATTGTGATAACAGGTGGGAAGAACCACTTGGTACAGGAAGGCCCCAAAACTGTCCTGCTTGCAATGATAAAAATTTTTACAGAATTAGAGATAAAAAATTATAGGGAGGTAATTTGAAATTATGAAAATTGCTGTTACATCGTCAGGTAAAAATCTGGAATCTAATGTTGATCCTCGCTTTGGAAGAGCAGCTTATTTTATTATTGTTAATCCTGAGACCATGGATTATGAAGTCGTAGAAAATATACAAAACCTTAACCTTCCCCAGGGAGCCGGCATACAGGCTGGCCAGACAATTGCCGGAAATAATGTTGATGTTCTGCTTACAGGCAATTGCGGACCTAAAGCGTTTAAAGTATTACAGAGCGCGGGCATAAAAATTATAACTAATGTGAAGGGAAGAGTTCTCGACGCGATTTCTATGTACAAAAAAGGCGAATTGGAGCCCACAAATGGACCTAACGTGGAAGGACACTGGGTATAAAAAACTTATAGGAGATATGTATAATGGATGAATGTCAAAAGACCGGCTGCGGTATTTCTGATCAAAAGAATTTACAAGATGCACTAGAGGTATCTGTTAAAGGCTCTTTAAACAAAATAAAAAATAAAATAATCGTCATGAGCGGGAAAGGTGGTGTCGGCAAGACCAGCGTTTCAGTAAACCTTTCCATAGCTTTAGCAAACAAAGGTTTTAAAGTGGGACTTATGGATGTTGATTTACATGGGCCCGATATTCCCAGAATGCTTGGATTTAAGGGTATGCTGGACTTGAGTAAGAATCAGAAGCTGAATCCAATGAAATATTCTGAAAACCTGAAGGCTGTTTCAATTGAATCACTTACATCAGACAAGGATGAGGCAATAATATGGAGAGGCCCGATTAAGCATTCTACAATCAGGCAGTTCATCGGAGATGTAGAATGGGGCGAACTCGACTATTTGATTATTGACTCCCCTCCCGGTACCGGCGATGAGCCGCTGACAGTTGTACAAACGATTCCGGATGCAAAGGCTATAATAGTTACAACACCTCAGGAAATTTCTCTTGCCGACGTAAGAAAATCTATCAGCTTCTGCAAAACAGTAGGTATGAAAATCTTAGGACTTATCGAAAACATGAGCGGGTTTACATGCCCTCACTGCGGCGAAAAACTCGAACTTTTCGGACATGGCGGTGGAGAAAGAACCGCAAAGGAAAAAGGATTAAAATTTCTGGGAAGAATTCCGTTTGACCTGAACGTTGTCTCCTGCGGCGATTCCGGCACCTCTATCCAGGATAAATATAAAAATTCCCAGGTAACCAAGGCCTTTTTAAGTATTGCTGATATAATATCTGAAATAAAACAAGATATAATAAAAAACAGGGGATCTGATATAATGAAATTTGCTATACCTTTAGCTGATGGCAAGCTGACTGCTCATTTTGGCCATTGTAAAGAATTTGCGCTTATAGATGTTGAAGAAAATATAATTAAGAAAAAAGAAATTCTGGAACCACCTCCTCACGAACCGGGTGTACTTCCCAAGTGGCTGCACGAACAAGGTGTTAATGTAATAATAGCAGGTGGAATGGGAAATAAAGCACAGGTTCTTTTTAATGAACAAAACATAAAAGTGGTAACAGGAGCACAGCCTCTTGAACCTGAAGAGCTTATTAACAGCTATTTAGACAATACTCTTACTACAGGCAATAACCTCTGCGACCACTAGCCCGAAAATTTCACAACAAATATCGTAACCGTTCACGGCTTGAAACTCGAAATTGGAAAGTAGAAATTGGAAAGAACAGTACAAAAGCATGAAGGCCAAATTTCTAATTTCTAATTTCAATGTTCCGTGAACGCTTACGGAATATCTATATATGTACTGATTTTGCTGAAAGGAGAAAATCATGGAGGATTTGACCAAAAGTATTGTCATTCCACTGGATGGCTCCAAGAATTCTTTGAGATCACTGGAGTATATTAATCTTATCTACGGGCCAGATCACAACCTTGAAGTAACCCTCATTCACATTCTCCCCTCTTTGCCGCCAATATTAACAGATAATAAATCAATGGATAAGAAAACCCGAGCCAGGTTGAAGTCTGTAGAAAAAAAGAACGAAGAGATGGCTGAACAAATTTTATCAGACGCCAGAAATATACTTCTAACCAAAGGTTTTAATGAAGAAAAAATTAAAACATGCTGTCAGAAAAGAGGAATTACCGTTGCTCAGGATATTTGCCACTGGGCGTCAATTAAACAGGTAGATACTATACTTCTGACCAAGCGGGGAAGAACTGAAATAAAAAGTTTTTTTATGGGTGAAGTCTCCACCAGACTGGTTGAATACCGCAGAAATAATCCGGTATGGATATTAGAAGGTTGTATTGATTCAAAAAATGTGCTGGTCTGCGTTGATAAGTCCGAAAACGCTCTAAGGGCTGTTGAACACGTCGGTTTCATGCTCTCCGAAACCGATTGTCATATAACCATTTTCCACACTATGAGACATTTAAGCCGTTTTGTTCCAATGCAGGTACTTGAAGAGGCTGAGGATCTTGAAAAACTCTGGAAAAACAAAGCGGGCAAGGAAATTGCCCCTTATATAAAAAAAGCCAGGGAAATACTCCTTAAAGCCGGATTGAGCGAGAAGCAAATAACTACAAAAGTCACAGAAGGCAGCCGCTCAGCCGCTGATGACATCTTAAAGGAAGCGCAGGATAACGATCATGGCACGATAGTTCTGGGCAGGCGCGGCCTCTCAGCAGTAAAAGAGTTTTTCATGGGAAGTGTCACAACCAGTGTCTTAAATCGCGCAGTAAGTTTAGCGATCTGGATTGTTTAGGGTCTGTCATGGAATAAGTATTGCATTCATGACAGACCCTTAGTAGTTTTACCCATTATGTTGGAATCATATAACAGATGGAGATTCTTGGTCTAAATCAATTCAGCCTGTCTGGATAATCGCTGATCTCACCCTTGCCGATCTGTTAAGATTTGTAGTTAACTCAAATGAACATTAAACGTAGCCGTTCACGGCTTGAAACTTGAACGCTTACCCTTTTTCATTGTCCAATACAACGCGTATAATCTTTGCTATATCTCTTCTAAGAATAGGTTTCATGATAAACTCGCGAATGCCGATAGCTTTTGCTTTTTTTTCAGATATTACTTCGCTGAAACCAGTACAAATAATAATTGGAATATCAGGACGAATGGCCAATATTTCTTTGGATAGATCTTTACCTGTCATTTTTGGCATAATCATATCCGTGATAACAATATCGAAATTACTGGGTTGCTCCTTGAAAGTTTCCAATGCCTCAATGCCATTCGTCTTCGCAATCACTTTGTAGCCAAGACTCTCCAGCAATTGTCTCCCCGCTGTAACTATGGCTGCTTCATCATCAACGAAGAGAATTCGTTCTTTCCCATGAGGGACTGGTTCATGGTGTTCGGATTCCTCAGTAATTTCGCTTTCGATCGCCGGGAAAAAAACCTTAAATGTTGTTCCTTTTCCTACTTCGCTACTTACCGTGATCGCACCACCACAACTTTTTGCGATTCCATGGGTCACAGCGAGTCCCATACCGGTTCCTTCTCCATGTTTTTTAGTCGTAAAAAACGGATCGAATATTCGCTCAATAACCAAACTGTCCATGCCGTGACCTGTATCGCTTATAGTGAGTATTTGGTATTGTCCTGGATTCAGATCTAAATTTTGGGCAGCAGTTTTTTTATCAATCTCCATATCAGTTAGAGTCACTTCCAGTACTCCACCTTTTTTTTGCATGGCATGAGCCGCATTAGTGCAAAGATTCATCAATACCCTGTGTATTTCTGTAGAATCGGACAGAATTGGAGCTAACCCGGTTTTGATGTTTTGGCGTATTTCGATGGTAGTCGGCAATGACGCTCGCATCATTTTAAGTACTTCTTTGACAATAAACTCGATTTTTATGGGCTTTTGCTCCTGTTCGGTCTGGCGGCTGAAGAGCAGAATCTGTTTTGTAAGGTCTTTTGCACGATTGCCGGCCTTTAAGATTTCATTCAGATCATTTTTTAGTGAGTCACTATTCGAAGCATTTAATGATGCTAACTCTGTGTAACCTATAATTGCAGCAAGGATATTATTAAAATCATGAGCTATTCCTCCTGCAAGGGTGCCAATGGCCTCCATCTTTTTGGTATATCTGAGATGCTCTTCAAGAAGATGTTTTTCCTCCTCTCTTTTTTTTAGGGATTCAGACATATCATTAAAGGCCATTGCAAGTTTCCCGATTTCGTCCTCTGTCTCAACAGGCACCTTCTTAACAACTCCGCTCTCCCCCAGCATATTAACACTTTTAGTTAATCTATTTAATGGCTTTGTTATCCTCTTTGCCAAGATATATATAAACGCGGAGCCGATTATCAGAAATATAATTCCAATTAAAATACTTTTTGCTAATAAACCATCGAGCCTCTTATTAAGTATTATTTTATCTATGGTAATGCAGATGAAACCGATAATTCGATTCTGACCCTGGAATTGATCTTCTTTAAAAAAAAGAGCCTCTTCGTTTAAATAACTTGAGCTTACAATAACAGGCGACCAGAAATCTATTTTGCTTTTGCTATCAATGTAAAAGGAAGATCTATATGTCTTAAGTCTTTCAAATACATTATTGCTGCTATTAATATCCTCAAAAATTGTTTTTTCCCTGCCCCATTTTCCAGGCTTTTTTTGATTCTTCAATAATTTCTTTTCAAGGTTAAATACAAAAACTTCAAGAACTCCCTCCTGTTGTAAGGTTCCACCAACATGGTTATCGAGTAGTTTTTCATTCTCTGAAAAAACACCCAGCCTTATTTCGTAAGCAAGCATCTCTGATAATAATTTCCCGTTTTTTATCAGATTATCTGTTAAAGATTTGCTCTGGTGATAAATAAAAAAAACAGTAAATGCGGAAGATATGATAAACATGAAAATGGTAAATGCAGTAAAAATCTTAATGCCGAAGTTTTCATAAAAAGTTTTTAAGAGTTTTTTCATTAATTATCTCTAAACTATTTTATTATGCGGGCTTTCTTGATAATATTATTGCTGATATCGATCTCTAATTTCCTTGCTACATTAGTATTAATTGACATTAATGGCTTTCTTGCATCGACTTTTTTAATATTTTTAAGATCTCTTCCTGATATTATTGCGTTTGCCATTTCTCCTGCCTGTCTTCCTATATCGAAGGGGTCTATATTGATCGACATTAATGCACCCAGTTCTACATACTTATCTGAAAATGCGAGAACAGGTATTTTATTTTCGAGAGAAAAAAGAAGCAAAAACTCAATTGTCGCGGGAGTAATCAGCGTTAGATCCGGCAGCATCCAGAAAACATCTATATTTTTTCTCATACCCAACAGTTCTGAAGGAACATCCCTGGAGTTTTGAATTTCTTTTGCAATCAGGTTGATATTCATTTTTCCGGCAGCGATCATAGCATCCTTTACTATATATCCGGTTCTATCCGGATCATATAAAAGACCAATATTTTTTACATGTGGTATGACATTCAATAATAAATTTAACTGCTTTTCAGGAGGTATGCTCATGCTAACGCCGAAAATATTTTTTTCACAGGAAATTATGGATGTGGGATTTAAGACCATCATGTAAACAACGGGTATATCTTTAATCTCTTTTACTACTTGAAGGGCACCCATCCCTATTGCGAGGACAATATCAGGTTTGAATGAATTAATTGTTTTTATAATATTTGCATCATTTAATTCTGAAATAACAATTCTTTTGATCTCAGATCCTGTTACACTTTTAAACCCTTCAATTGTCTTTTCATATGGCTTAATCATGACGCTCTGGACAGCTACGATCTTATGGCCGGCTTCGGCTAAACCGTGGTAA
>JAJSZW010000096.1:0-9688 GCA_030262895.1 Deltaproteobacteria bacterium
TAATGAGGCCGATTCTTTCGATTGATAGCCACAAGAGCCTGCACTATTTCCCAGCTTAATTTACCTTTTCCCGCCATCGCTGTGATTTCTTCCAAAGCTGTCCGGTTTTCATATGAAATCCTCCGGTAAGGTCTTGGCGAGAGCAAGGCATCATAAACATCGCTTACAACGAAAATTTCGATCATACGGTCTTTAAGAGGAATACCGCAAGGATAACCTGAGCTGTCCTTTCTTTCATGGTGGTCCCTGGCCACTATGGCTGAAAGGTTTTTGCTATCACCGAGGTAGTAACTGAGGAGAACATAGCCTGCTATAGCATGATGCTCCAAAAATAGACGTTCCGACCTGGTCAGTGGATCGGTTTTTTTCAGAATGTTTAAAGGGACGCAGAGTTTTCCTAAGTCATGGGTCGGGCCTGCAAAAACTTCTTTTTTTATATCTTTATGATTTTCAATAAGATCCTGAGCTAAAAGCGTTGAAAGCGCAAAAACCATTATAAAATGACGATATGTATAAAAATCATGCAGTTTAAAATAATCCATTGTTTCTAATATTGGATACGGCACATTGACCTGCTCCATGAGATCGAGGACGGCTTCAGTTCGCTTTGTGTCGGCAAAAATGGTATTATATGAAGGCTGGGAGAAAAATAATAGTGCATTATCTCTTATTGAACCGTGTTTTAGAATAGGAAAGCTTTTAGTAGAAGGACTTTCATCCGTCGAAATTAATTCCTCAACAATATCATCTGAAACTACAGTTCCGGCTGGAATTAGCTGCCTGTTGTCCAACGTAAAAACATTGTGATTTAATTTCAAAGCAGTCATTATGACTCTCTCCAAATTATTTATCTATATTTTTATTATATCAATATATTTCATAATGTCAACAATAGGTTAGCCATTAACAGGGCGATTGCATCAAAATTTGGCACAATTTTTGATTCTAAATAAATAGGTTGCAAATACCGTTTCAAAAATAAGCACTGATAAGCTGCTTGCTGCATTACGTAACTATTTGATTTTTAAAGGTCTAAAATTTTGATGCAATTGTCCTGAGCCATTAATAAGGATAAAATTAAAAGTTGTTTTACATAAAAACAAAAAAAGGCCCAACTTAGATAGTTGGGCCTATATTGTTTGGCTCCCCAGCACGGACTCGAACCGCGGACTTAGTGGTTAACAGCCACTCGCTCTGCCAACTGAGCTACTGGGGATAATTTATTACGAAACGTATTTATCTACTAAAAATTTGATTGAAGTCAAGTAAAATATTTGTCTTTTTTTAGGAAATTGCAAAATCTCCTTTTAATTTCAACGAAAGCTCGTCGAGTTGAGCCTTACTCGTTTCCGCAGGTGCATTTGTGAGAAGGCATGCGGCCTTCTGGGTTTTTGGAAACGCAATAACATCACGTATAGAAGGCTGTCCGCAAAGAATCATAACCAGCCTGTCAAAGCCGAATGCAATGCCTCCGTGGGGGGGAGCTCCTGAATCAAGTGCTGAAAGAAGAAACCCAAACTTATTTTCATAGTTCTCACGTGACATGCCAAGGGATTCAAATAGCTTTTCCTGTTGATCCTTTTTATGGATACGTATGCTCCCGCCACCAATTTCCGAACCGTTTAAAACAAGATCATAAGCCCTGGATCTTACGGCAAGAGGGTCGTCTTTCAAAAGTTCTAAATCTTCTTCAAGGGGAGCTGTAAAAGGATGATGCAATGCCTGAAGCCTTTTTTCTGTTTCATCGTATTCAAGCAATGGGAAATCAGTAACCCAGACAAAACTGAATTCATTTTTGTCTATCATGCCCAGCTTTTTCCCGAGATGGTTTCTAAGATACCCCAGAGCTTCATTTGTAATCTTTGGTTGATCAGCAATAAAAAAAACAAGGTCGCCAGGTTCCATTTCCAGGCGCTTGGCCAAAGCTTTTTTTTCTTCTTCTGTAAAAAATTTTGATAGGGGAGATTGCCATGTATCTTCCTTGACTTTTATCCAGGCAAGTCCTTTTGCTCTGTAAACGGAAACGAATTCAGTAAGATCATCGATTTCTTTCCGTGAAAAATATGAGCAGCCTTTTGCATTCAGCGCTTTGACTATTCCACCTTTTTTAACAACGCTGGAAAAAACCTTGAACCCGGATTTTTCAACAATATCCGATACGTCTTTAAGTTCAAGGTCAAAGCGAAGATCCGGTCTGTCAAGGCCGAAGCGGCTGACCGAATCTTTGTATGAAAGACGTAAAAACGGGGGCTTGATCTCTATCCCAAGAACATCATTAAAAATTTTTTTCATCATGCCTTCAGTTATATCCATGATATCCTTTTCGCCGACAAAGGACATCTCCATATCTATTTGGGTAAATTCAGGCTGGCGGTCCGCCCTTAGGTCTTCGTCTCTGAAGCAGCGAACTATCTGATAATAGCGGTCAAGCCCTGAAATCATCAAAAGTTGTTTGAAAAGCTGGGGTGATTGAGGCAGAGCATAAAACCGGCCAGGATTAACTCTGCTGGGGACAAGATAGTCTCTTGCGCCTTCAGGGGTGCTGCGCGTTAATACAGGTGTTTCAATTTCAAGAAATCCGAGTTTGTCAAGATAGTTCCTAACTGATGCGGCAGCCTTGTGACGCATAATTATATTTTTTTGCATTTGTGGACGTCTGAGATCAATATGGCGATATTTGAGCCGTACTGTTTCCGACACATCAATTTTATCTTCGATTAAAAAAGCAGGTGTTTTAGCTGCATTTAAAATTTTAAGTTCAACGACCGTAATTTCTATCTCTCCGGTTTTCAGGTTTGTATTGGTCATTCCTTCAGGCCTTGGATCAACAATGCCACGCACACCGATTACATATTCATTCCTGATTGCATGGGCTTTTTCGTGAATTTTTATATCTATCTTGGGATTAAAAACAACCTGGGTTATGCCTTCCCTGTCCCGCAAGTCAATAAATATGACTCCTCCGTGGTCTCTTCGACGCTGAACCCACCCCATAAGCACAACTTCCTTGCCGATCGAGGATGCATCAAGTTCACAGCAGTTGTGGGTTCTCCTCATTTCTCCAAGCATATCTGACAATGCAGTTACTCCTTTTCAGTGAAACTCCGTGTTGTTCCGTGGTGAATTTTTATTTATAATTTAATTTCTGCTTTCACTTTTTCTACTAGATTTTCTATAGGAATTGAAATCTGTTTTTTAGTTGTCATGTTCCGGAGAATAACTGATCCTTCTTCAAGTTCATTGTCTCCTACAATAAGCACATACGAGGCTTTAAGCCTGTCTGCACGTTTCATGTGGCTTTTCAGGCTTCTATTGCTCAAATCCATTTCGGGCCGAATTCCTTCAAGACCAAAATTGCAGCTCCATTCAAAAGCTAAAGGTCTGCTTTTTTCCCCAAGTGCAGCTATATAAATATCAGGCTTTTGCGTAAAGTCTTTATTCCTGAGTCCTGTTATTTCCGCCAGCCTGTCAATGCCTATTGCAAAGCCAGTTGCGGGCTGATCGGGTCCTCCTAAAGCCTTTACCAGACCATCATAACGTCCGCCACCGGCAACAGCATTTTGGGCACCTAAAGAACCTGTCTGAATTTCAAAAGTAGTGCGGGTATAATAGTCCAAACCTCTTACCAGGTATTTGTCGATTACAAATGGAATTTCAACTTTATCAAGCGCATATTTAACTGTTTCGAAGTGTTGGCTACATTCGGGACATAAATAATCTATTATAGCAGGAGCGCCAACCATAGCCTCACGGCATGAAGAACCTTTGCAGTCAAGCACCCTTAAAGGATTCTTTTTGCTTCTTCTAAGGCAATCCTTGCATAATTTTTCTGTTACAGATGAAAGAAAAGCAGAAAGAGCCTCCTTAAAATTTAAACGGCATTTTGGACAACCCAATGAATTTATGTGGGGTTTTGCGTCCGTTACTTCAAGCATGGAAAAAAGTTTCACAGCCAGAAAGATAAGCTGCGCATCAATAAATGGCGAATCTATACCAAATACTTCGGCATTGATCTGATAAAATTGCCGATACCTTCCTTTCTGTGGTCTTTCTCTGCGAAACATCGGCCCGATGCTATAAAATTTCTGCACAGGATCCTTTGCATACATTTTATGCTGAATATATGAACGAACAACAGATGCTGTAGCTTCCGGCCGCAGTGTAATAAGATCTCCCTTTTTGTCCGGGAAAGTATACATTTCTTTTTCTACAATATCGGTATCCTCTCCAATGCTCCTTGCAAAAAGCTCAGTACGTTCCAGAATAGGCAGTCGGATTTCCTTAAATCCAAAATCCTCAAAAAGTGAGCGGGCGGTTTTTTCTATATTTTGCCAGAGCTCAACTTCTCCAGGGAGAATATCTTTGAATCCTCTAATTAATTGAATCATTATAGTAACTACTCAGGTTGTCAGGTTCACGGTTCACGGTTTGCCTGGTTCCCATGCTCCGGCGTGGGAACCCATATGGTATGCATTCCCACGCTGGAGCATGGGAACGAGAAAAGATTTATAAAAAAGCCATTAGCTGTCAGCTCTTAGCTGAATGTGTTATCTGTTTGATTTTTTAAGCTAAAGGCTAATTGCTAAAAATCATCGATTTGAGAATAGCATCCAACTGGCTATAATTTCAGGTGCTTTGAGTTTTCGTCCAGGGACTAATTTATAAACTTTTTTTTATATCTTAATATACTCCATTAAGTCAATACTAATGTTTCCCTTGACATGATACGTTTAAATTTATAAAAATTGTGTAAAAATAATAAGTTAAGAGGATAATGCCATGCAATCACAGGTTACAATCAAAACTCTGTATAGAATGAAGGAAAAGGGCGAAAAGATTGTTGCCCTGACTGCCTATGACTTTCCATTTGCCAGGATGGTTGATGAGTCTGGAGTGCATTTAATTCTTGTGGGAGATTCATTGGGAATGGTGGTTCAGGGAGAATCAAGCACACTGCCCGTTACAATGGATGAGATGGTTTATCATACCCGTATTGTATCCAAAGCCGTCCGGAACGCGATGATTATAGGCGATATGCCTTTTATGTCTTACCAGCCAGGCAAGGAGCATGCAATTGCCAATGCAGGAAGGTTTCTTAAAGAAGCTGGAGCAGCAGCGGTTAAACTA
Organism: Deltaproteobacteria bacterium; assembly: GCA_030262895.1. GTDB lineage: Bacteria > Desulfobacterota > Desulfobacteria > Desulfobacterales > ETH-SRB1 > B13-G4. The sequence goes on from JAJSZW010000096.1 coordinate 5,128, forward strand.
GAGGGTGGCGCAACGGTCAGTGAAATAATTAAAGCAATATCAGAGGTGGGGATTCCAGTAATGGCTCATATCGGCCTTACCCCTCAGTCTGTTCATCAAATGGGAGGCTACAAGGTTCAGCGTGATGAAGAACGGCTGATGTCAGATGCTCTTGAAATAGAAGCAGCAGGAGCATTCTCTGTTGTTTTAGAAGGAATTCCTTCTGAAATTTCTGAAAAGATAACAAAAGCCCTGACAATTCCGACCATCGGGATTGGTGCAGGCCCGTATTGTGACGGACAGATCCTTGTTCTTCACGATCTCCTTGGATTAAATGAAAGACATGTCCCGAAATTTGTTAAGCAATACGCCAGGCTTGTTGATGAAGCTAAAAAGGGGATAAAACAATATGTGGAAGAAGTACAGGCGGGTAAATTCCCCGGCAAAGAACATAGTTATTGAGGTAGCCGTTCACGGTTTACCGTTATTGATTCCCGAAATTATTCTGTCCGCCGCAGTCAGGGCATTGCCAGGTTATTCCATTGCATGACATTCCCCAGACATTTTCATACATGCAGTCCTGACAAATTGCAAAGCCGCACCTGCATTTCCAGAAGAAGGGGGCTTTATTGCCGCAGCAATGGCAGTTTGTTGGCTTTGATCGGAGCCGTCTTTCACGGTATTTCAATTTAGTTGAAGAGTCTGCCATGTTCTACACTTATGCAATGATTCATTACAACATCTATACCTGCTTTTGTCAGTAATTTTGCAGCTTCATGATTTTCTATATTAAGCTGCATCCAGAAAACTTTTGGCTTGATTCGAATAGCTTCATGTGCATGCGGCATTATCTGAGAGGAGTTTCTAAATACATTAACAATATCTACAGGCTCCTTAATATCTTCTATTGATGAATATGCTTTTTCTCCAAGAATCTCCTTCTGCTTGGGTCGTACCGGAATAATTTTATAGCCTTGTTCTTTAAGATACTTGGCAACAATATGGGAGTCTCTTTCCGGTTTAGGGCTCAAACCTAAAACCGCTATGGTTTTTGAATCTGCCAGAATATGTTTTATTTCACTGTCTTCAGTGATTATTTTGCCTTTTTTCATATATGTTCCTTTAACCTAAATTTAGCAGACTTGTTGTTTTAATCTATTAGTGATAATAGCCTATAAAACCGTGAACCGTGAACCGTGAACCGTGAACCGTGAAAAACAGATACCAATAAAACCTGTAATCTGCAACCTGAATTCTTATGTATAAAGATAAAACAATATACCTGATAGACGGCAGCGCGTATATTTATCGTGCTTATCATGCAATCAGGGGACTTTCCAATTCAAAGGGCCTTCCAACAAATGCTGTTTTGGGTTTTACAAAAATGCTTTTAAAGCTCATAGAAGATCGTAATCCAGAATACGTAGGAATGTTTTTTGACGTAAAAGGCCCTACTTTTAGACATGAAATGTTTGACGCCTATAAAGCCAACCGTCCTCCCATGCCTGAAGATCTATCGATTCAAATTCCATATATAAGGGATATAACAAAGGGCTTTAACATACCGGTTGTTGAAATGTCGGGCTACGAAGCCGACGATCTCATAGGCACACTTGCACGAAAGGCGGAGGATGCGGGATTCTCTGTAATTATGGTTACCGGCGATAAAGATTTCATGCAGCTTGTTACAGATAAGTCTATTATCTGGGACCCAATGAAAGAAAAGACAATAGATAGTGATTTTATTAAAGATACATATGGACTCGAACCTCGCCAGATGGTTGATGTTATGGGGCTTTCCGGTGATTCTGCCGATAATATTCCCGGCGTACCCGGGATGGGTCCAAAGACTTCGCTTGTATTAATAAAGACGTTCGGGAGCATGGAGCGTTTATATGAGCAGGTAGATACAATAAAGAAGAAAAAGCAGCATGAAAATCTTGTCCGGTATAAAGAACAGGCATTATTGAGCAGAGAACTTGTTAAAATAAACGACAGCGTACCCTTGTCGTTTACACCTGAAGACTTTAAATATAAAGCTCCTGACAGCGCCGTTCTCTCCGGACTCTTTAAAAAACTGGAATTCAGGCAGTTGCAGCAGTCTGTTATAAAACGGGCGGATTTATCAAAAAAGAAATACAAGGCGGTATTGAGTATTGATGAGCTTTCCGATCTTATTTCGATTCTAGAAACTTCAGGTTTATTTGCCCTTGATACTGAAACTACCTCTAAAGATCCAATGGCGGCAGAGCTTGTGGGTTTGTCTTTTTCAGTAAAGGCTGACGAGGCATTTTACATTCCGTGCGCTCATGAATATAAAGACGCGCCAAAACAGCTTAAGCGGGATGAAGTTTTAAAGATGCTTAAACCGGTACTTGAAAATCATAAACTAAAAAAAATAGGCCAGAACATAAAATATGACTGGATTGTTCTTAAGCGTCATGGAATAAATCTTTCCGGAGTAATATTTGATACCATGCTTGCATCTTACCTTATCAACCCTTCGAAGCGCGCTCACAATCTTGACCAGATTGCTCTTGATTTTCTCGATCACAAGACGATTTCGTACCAGGAAGTAGCAGGTAAAGGCAAAAAGGCTTCCTGTTTCTCAAAGGTTTCCCTTGAAAAGGCTGTGCCGTATGCCTGCGAGGATGCTGATATTACGCTTATGGCTTACAATGTACTTATGCCCATGCTGAAAGATATGGGGCTTGAAGAACTTTTTGAAAAAGTAGAAATGCCCCTTGTGCCGCTCCTTATGAAAATGGAAATGACGGGAATTAATGTTGATAGAGAAAAGCTGATGGTTCTTTCAAAATCATTTGAACATCAGCTTGATCAGCTTGAAAGCAGCATATATTCAATCGCAGGGGAAGAATTTAACATCAGATCTTCACAGCAACTGGGCAAAATACTTTTTGAAAAACTAAAATTGCCGGTGCAAAAGAAGACAAAAAAGAAGACAGGCTATTCAACTGATGTAGATGTTCTTGAAGTTCTTGCAGAGCAGCATGAACTTCCTGGTTTAATATTAAGGCACCGGACTCTTGCAAAACTTAAGTCAACATATGCTGATGCTTTGATAGATCTTACAAATCCGGAAACAGGACGTATCCATACTTCGTACAATCAGACGGTTACTGCTACAGGCCGTCTTAGCAGCTCCGAACCGAATCTCCAGAACATTCCAGTACGCACAGATGAGGGAAAAGAAATAAGAAAAGCTTTTATCCCAAGAAAAGGATGGTATCTGCTTGCTGCAGATTATTCTCAGATAGAACTCCGCATACTTGCCCATTATTCAGATGATAAAATACTTATTAAGGCTTTTAAAGAAGATGAAGATATACATACCCGGACTGCAACAGAGGTTTTCCAGGTTTTTCCATCTTTAATTAATTCCGAATTGAGGCAGCAGGCCAAGGTTATAAACTTCGGCATTATTTATGGAATGAGTCCCTACGGTCTTTCCAAAGAGCTGGGCATAAGCCGGAAAATGGCGAAAACCTATATACATAACTACTTCACAAGATACAAAGGCGTAAAGCAATTTATAGATGAAACAATAGAACAGGCCGGGATTTCAAAGAAGACAAGCACTTTGCTTGGCCGTATTCGTCTTCTGCCGGATATTAACAGCTCAAATAAAAACTTGCGTGAGTTTGCCGAAAGGACCGCAATAAATACTCCTATCCAGGGAACGGCGGCAGATCTGATAAAAATAGCTATGATAACTGTGGACTCTGCATTTACAGAGAAAGGACTTAAATCTGCAATGCTGCTTTCCGTACATGATGAGATAGTTTTTGAAGTGCCTCCTGATGAACTGGATACAGTCAGAAGTCTTGTTAAAGATATAATGGAGGGTGTCTGGAATCTGAAGGTGCCGCTGAAGGTTAATATGGCGGTAGGAGAGAATTGGGCTGAAGCCAAATAGTTTCCGGCTGGAAACGGCCCTTTTTCGCAATCTCTGTGTCAATCTTCGGGATTTGTTAAAAAAATCCTTTATTTTAAAAAATATCAATAATAAACCTTGCTTTCTGTTTAAAAGGTGTTATTATCTATTTAATCAATAAAGGCCTGTTCTTAATTGGTGGGCCGGTTTCTTTCTAAAGGAAAATACCATTTGTCAAAGTGGCACCCTGAAGTTTGGGACTATGAGAATTACTGAAAAAGGAGGGTGTTAATTATGGCTAATGGAATTGTAAAATGGTTTAATAGCGGTAAAGGGTTTGGCTTCATTGAGCAGGAAGATGGTCCGGATGTATTTGTTCATCATTCAGCAATCAATGCAAGTGGTTTTAAGTCTCTTGAAGAAGGCGACCGAGTTACCTTTGACATTGAGCAGGGTCAAAAAGGTCCCGCTGCAGCAAATGTCACCACGGTTTAGACCAATATTTCTGAGTTAAAAAAAGGGCATTCCATCGAATTATGAGGGAATGCCCTTTTTGTTTTGCCTCCTAAAGATCCAGTCAACATCACTCAACTCCCACAGTATAGACCAGATAAATAATTTCACTGCGTTATCAGTCGTCGACGACTGATAACGCAGTGAAATTATTTATCTGGTCTATACTGTGGG
>JAJSZW010000096.1:9698-13613 GCA_030262895.1 Deltaproteobacteria bacterium
GTATAACTAATACGCCTTCCTCCTTCTGGCCTTGTGAAATTAATTATCTGAAAGTCTATAGTTGGGTGAATTCACCTTGTAAGTCGTTCGACAGCCGCTTTTACTCCATGTACCACTTTTGCCATTCTTTCATAATCAAGTGTGTCATACGTATCACTTTCCGTGTGGTAGTAAGGATTTCGATAAAAAGCAGTATCAGTTATCATTACAGCACGATAACCAAACTTATAAAATGACCAGTGGTCTGAAAAGTCAATTCCTATAACTATAGGTAAAGCATTATACGAAAAAATTGGGATGTTTGTTCCCTCTTTGAAACCTTCCTTGACCTTTTCCGTGAATTTTCTTGACCTGAGGTTTCCAACCGCTGCTATAAAATTACCTTTGGTTGAAAATTTTCGCTTCATGAAAGGGAGCGGAAATTCCTGGCTGCCAGGGCTATCCGCAAAATACCCGATCATCTCAAGGCAGATCATGCCAAGAATTTTTTGACGACTCTTCTTTAGCATTTGTGCATAGTGGTAACTACCCATATTTTTCGTTCTATATACCGGTGGTTCCTCAAGAGCAAAAGCAACAAACCGGACTGCTGAGGCCCCCCTTGATTTTGATATAAGTCTTGCGATTTCCAAAAGACCGGCAACTGCACTTGCATTGTCGTCTGCTCCAGGACTATTGGCAACTGTATCGTAATGAGCTCCCAGTACAACTATCTCTTCCTTTTTGTTTGATCCAGGTATGCTGCCAATAATATTCCGATAAGTATTTCCTCGAAACACAAAAGATTGCTCATTAACATGACAGCCATATTCTTTAAATCGGCTGGATATATATTCTGCAACCTGCTGGAGCTTTTCGCGGTCATTGTAACTTCGTGGCCCTATCTCAACAGAAAGATAGCGGATGGTTTCTTGCAAGCGTTTTATACTTTCCTGGAGTTTCATCCTGAACCTTTAACCTCGATATACGCCCCAAAATTTCAAATTTAATCCATTATCTGTTACTCAAATTAAATTTATTTAATACATTACTGCAAGGCCCAGAAAGACGTGTCGGCGGAACGCAGAACAATGGAATTTTTGGATTGTCTTTAAGGGTTCCCTTAAGTTTGCCGGCTTTGGCCATAGCAATACCATATGACGGATCATCATCAGAACGCAGTGCATTCCAGGCATTCTTTTGAAATATTAAAACCTTGCCTTCAGGGGTTGCAAACTTATTTGCACAGTCAAGAACTCTTTCAGTTTCTGCCTGTTCCAAACGTCTTAAAGCCCTTATTCCAAGAAGTTTATGAACGCCTGCTATGCCACCCCACTTGCCACCCGGCGCACTTGGCATGGTTATGAACACGCAAAGGCCGATGCGGAAAGGAGAATCATATTTCAGATTAAACAATGCTTCCCTACGCTGTTTGTTTAGCTTAGTTACTGCCTGATTAGAATCAAAAGGAAGATCGAGAACACCCGCTGGTTTAAGGATGCTTTTCCAGAAACGGTGCTCCTTTTTGTTGCCTTCAAATGAAAAAAACATTCCATTCTCAACTGAATGTGTTGCGGGGTTCCCTAATACCAGCAGGAGAGAAGGACGCTTATCTTTTTCAAATGGAATAAGCTGTTCGGATTTATATGTAAGCAGATTGCCTTTTTTCCCGTATATCTTTTTATTAAAAGGATCAGAGGCTAAAAAATCTTTCCATTTTGCATCAAACTTTTTTCTTCCTTCTTTTGTTTCAAACAGTTCGTCAAGATTAATTTCACAACCAATAGTACAGCCTTCAGATTTGCGCCAGGTAAGAAGGTTTTGATGTTTATTCAAGCTTGTCAACAACGCCTCCCTTTATTTTTTTATTTAAGTAAGGCCAATTATTTAATTTAGTAGCTAAATATTTTCTGCCTTATTTAAATCATCGGCTATCTCTCGAAACTGTTCCAAAGCGGCTTCGAGGTCTTCGACGATTTCTATGGCGAGTATGCCAGGGTCGGGCAGGTTTTCAGAATCTTCAAGGCTTTTATCTCTGAGCCAAAAAATGTCGAGGCTGGCTTTGTCCCGGTTTACAAGTTCTTCATAGTCAAATACACGCCAGCGACCATCCGAATTCTTCTCAGTCCATGTTGATTTGCGTTTGTTTCTGTTTTTCGGATTATAGCACCTTACAAACTCATCAAGGTCTTTGCGTTTTAATGGATTTGTTTTGAGCGTAAAGTGTATGTTTGTACGAAGGTCATAAATCCAGCCATCTTAATCAGGAATTTCTTGTAAAATGTTTCGAGGAAATTTCTGAATGGGTCTATGATGCTACCGGTATCGAAATCCCGAAAGATTTAATCCAGCTTTGATGTCTATGAGAACAACCGCAGCGGTATGTCTGCACAGGGGCGTATTGGGTATCGCGGGCCTATGCAACCCAGAGGTGACCTACCCCGCATCAAGCTTGATTTAACTGTTGATGAAATTCTGGCGCTTGATCCTGCTGTAAGGGAAGTCCATCATCCATTTTCTGATTTGCCGGAGAATGGAATTCAGATAAGGTGCTATTGTTTTGAGGAAGTGTTTGCAGAAAAAATCAGGGCCTTGGCAGAGCGTGAACGTCCGCGGGATTTATATGATGTAGTTCATTTGTATCGTCATGATGAACTCAAACACGATCAGCCCCTTATTTTGGACACTCTTGAGAAAAAATGCAAATTTAAGGAAATGCCGGTTCCAACAATGGAAACGTTTAGGAACCGTCCTGAACGTGAAGAAATAGAAGCTGAATGGAAAAACATGCTCGCCCATCAGCTGCCTGCGCTGCCATCTTTTGAACAATTCTGGGAAGAACTTCCGGAAGTAATGGCATGGTTACACGGAGCAGTTGAAAAGGCAGTAAAAGAAGCAATTCCGTTGGGAAGAGTGGCAATTGACGAAACATGGCAACCACCTTCAATGGCTCAGGCATGGCATACAGCAGTACCGCTTGAGAAGATCCGTTTTGCTGCAGCAAACAGACTTTGTGTTAATCTATACTACAAAGGCAGTCATCGTCTGATTGAGCCATATTCATTACGTCGTACTCAAGCAGGAAATATTTTGCTGTTCGCTGTAAGACATAATACTGATGAGTCCAGGTCGTATCGTGTTGATCGTATTCAGGGAGCAGAGGTTACCGATACTCCTTTTGTCCCAAAATATGCTATTGAACTTACACCATCAGGCCCGATCTCTGCACCAGCATTAACTCGAGGCTCTGGCAGAATTTTATTTCCCAGGCCAACTGTAAGACGTTCAAGATCTAGGAGACCAAGCTTTGGGCCGACATATGTAATTGAATGCCCATACTGCGGCAAAAAATTTAATCGAAAAAAAATGAATACTCGTTTGAATCCACACAAAGATAAATACGGATATCCATGTTCAGGGAGAAACGGATACCTGGTTGATACGAAATATTAGGCGAGCAATGGGGGGCCGCTGATGACATACTGACATTTTCTCGTATTCGAAGTGACTACAGCATGAGAACTGGTAACTGAAGGGTTTTATTGGTGTCAGAGAAGCAAAAAAAACCGTAAAATACAGACTGCCGATTGATAAAGAACAGGAGGGTTTATTTGCAAACAGCGGTGCAAATAAATATTAAGGCTTGTTCTTTCAACAAGTTATGATCGATTTATTTGCAAATAGTGAAAATAGAGGTTCATAGGATTATAAGTTGAATAAAAAACAGGAATATATTACGGCGGTGCAGGCTGGTATGGATAGAGATTACCAGCCTATGGAAACTTTATTTTCAGAAATTATTGAGAAGTCGATTTCTGCTTCGGTGGAATAACAATAAGAATGGTGTCCGCAATTTCAGTAAGTTTATCGGCGATAGACAGAATATATTAAATTTGATACCGGAAGAATTATGAGTTCAGCAAATATTGTCCAAAA
>JAJSZW010000097.1 GCA_030262895.1 Deltaproteobacteria bacterium
ACTGGATAAGTAAACTCAGCCTGATTAAACATCAAGAAGGCGGCTTCTATAGGCGAACATACAGTTCGGACGAATTGCTGGAACAAAATGTTCTGCCTAACCGATTTACAAGCCCTCGTTTAATTTCCACGGCAATTTATTACCTGCTTAAGTGGGACCAGGTATCACTGCTTCATCGTCTGAAATCCGACGAGATGTGGCATTTCTACACAGGCAATCCATTAACAATTCATGTTATTAATCAGCAAAAACAATTTGATAAGATAATTCTTGGACCAGGAATCGAAAACCAGCAGGTCTTTCAGGCAACAATCAAAGCTGGATGCTGGTTCGGGGCTACTGTTAATAATTCTGACGGCTATTCACTGGTGGGATGTACTGTTGCGCCTGGTTTTGACTTCCGCGATTTTGAAATAGGGAACAGGGAAGAGCTGGTTTCACAATATCCTGAACATAGATCACTTATAGAAAGGCTGACAGAACCGATAAGAAGGATTGAATAAAATACTTTATACCTAAGGTTATATAGACTTTCAGATAATTAATTTCACAAGGCCAGAAGGAGGAAGGCGTATTAGTTATACGTCAACGACTGATAACGCAGTGAAATTATTTATCTGAAAGTCTATACTTTAAGAATCCCGACAACTGCGCCCGTCATACAGGTGGCAAGAGTGCCTGCAATTATTGAACGAAACCCCAGTGAAACTATTTCATTCCGTCTCTGTGGAACCATAGTGCCCATCCCTCCTATCATAATACCAAGACTTCCGGGATTTGCAAAACCGCACATTGCATAGGTCATAATCATCAGGCTTTTAGGGCTTAATGCGCCTTCTGCCAGACAGCTCATGTCAATATAAGCAATAAATTCGTTTAGAATGGTTTTGGTGCCCATAAGCGATCCTGCGGTAAGCGCCTCATCCCATGGAATACCCATAAGCCAGACTACCGGAGACATCACACAGCCTAAAATCAGTTGAAGGGTAACTTTCCTACCGGAAATTTGCGGCAAAAAACCAAGCAGCAAATTAACAAGATGTACCAGAGCCACAAGAACTATAAGCATTGCAATGATATTGATAAGAAGCTGTATACCCTGAATAGTCCCTTTGGTAATTGCATCCATAGGGCTTACTGACTCTTCTGAAGGGGTCAATTCACCTGAAGTCGGTTTGCCTGTTTCCGGTATCATGATTTTAGATACAGTAACTGCAGCAGGCACGCTTATTATTGATGCAATCAGAATATGCCCCATAACATCGGGAATAACGCTGCCAAGAATGCTGGCGTAAAGTACCATAACAGTACCTGCTATTGTAGCCATGCCGCATGTCATTAAAGTAAAAAGCTCGCTTCTTGTCATATTTTCCAGATAAGGACGGATAAAAAGAGGAGACTCAATCATTCCCACAAATATGTTTACAGAAACTCCCAATCCCTCTGCCCCACCCAGAGCCATTGTCTTTTGCAAAAATTTAGAAAAGCCTTTTACAATAAGCGGCAAAATCCTCCAATAAAACAAAAGTGAAGACAACGCGCTGATTACCAGAATAAGAGGAAGCGCCCTGAATGCCAGAATAAAGCTCGAACCCGGAAATTTTTCATCAAAAGGAAGAGCCCCTCCCCCAAGGTAGCCAAAAACAAAAGATGTGCCGGCGGTTGTGGATTCTTCCAAGGACAAAACAATATGATTTAAAAGAAGAAAAAAATCCCTGAAAAAGGGCAGTTTTAAAAGCGCCATTCCAACTGCAAGCTGTAGTGCCAAACCTATGACTACTGTTTTAATAGAAACTTTCTTGCGGTTCTCGCTCATAACCCAGGCTAAAACTACAAAAACCAACAATCCTGCTATGCTTTGAATAATCATCTTTATACCCTCTCCCGGCATAAAATAGATTTGCAGCGGTTCTGGAACAGGTGACCGTATCTGTGTGGTGTATGCCGTTAAACCTATAGACTTTCAGATAATTAATTTCACAAGGCCAGAAGGAGGAAGGCGTATTAGTTATACGTCGACGACTGATAACATAGTGAAATTATTTATCTGAAAGTCTATAAGCGCATAGCCGGTCAAAAGCCGTCTCATGACTGTAAAGATGGAAACATTGGCAATAATATGGTGCAAGGCTCCAGAAGCATCTATTCATGATTTTCTATGCATGTAATTCAAATAATATGTCCCCAGCCAAAAATCAACTAAATCAATCTTTCAAAAAAGTAGTGGGCTTGACAAATATCGAGTCTGTAGATATTTTGTCGCCTGCGAAAGAACGACGCCAGGCATGTAAAACCAAAGGAGAAATACATGGGACAGACAAAGATCACCGTATTGTGTGAGAATACTGCTGGGGGACCGATGGGGTTAACTGGAGAACACGGCTTCTCCGCCCTGATTGAAAAAAACGGACAAAAAATCCTTTTTGATACAGGCCAGGGCATGTCCCTCGCCAATAACGCACAGGTATTAGGAATCAATCTGGCGCAACTCAAGAGAGTTATTCTCAGTCACGGCCATTATGATCATACAGGGGGCCTCCCATCTGTGCTGTATCCGCCGCGAGGTGTCGAGATTATTGCCCATCCGGACATTTTTTCAAAAAAATACGCTGAATTAGAAACACCTGCCGGCAAACAAAAAGTTTTCATCGGCATCAAATATTCTCAAGACTATCTGGAAGGCGCACTGCAGGCCCGATTCAACTTGATACGGAAGTTTTCCGAAATCGCACCTGGAATCTTCTTTTCAGGGGAAGTGCCGAGAGAGACGGACTTTGAATACCCTGACAAAAGGCTCAAGGTAAAGCATAAGGGAAAGATCACTGACGACCCCCTATTGGACGATATCAGTCTTTTGATCGAAACGGATCAGGGACCCGTTATCCTGCTTGGATGTGCCCATTCCGGGGTTGTCAACATCATGAACCATTTTTCGACCAAAACGGGACACAAGAAATTTCATGCCGTGATCGGAGGCACACATTTAGGCTTTATGATGGGATCTGGTCAGCAGCTAAAAAAGTCTATGGATGCATTTGACGACTATGCAGTAGACGTCATTGCCGTCTCCCACTGTACCGGGCAGGAAGCCGCGGCTATATGCTACAACAGATTCAAGAGCCGGTTCGCCTTTGCCTGTGCCGGCTGGAACAAGGAAACTTAGGGGAGTTCAGGGCACCCAAGGTTTCCATATCTTTAAATAGATTTAACTTTTTGAATTACGCTGATAGCGTTACGCTGTCAGCGTAATGTAACAAAGCCGGATGACTATCAATTATCTTTTGGTTACGATCCGATGGAACCTCGCCATCACTATAATATTTCGGATAATGCGAATTCATTTTATCCAGCTTGATGAAAAAGTATTTTAGAGTATAAGGGCTCGCTAAAAAATAACTTGGTAGAATTTGCGCTCAAATTTGCCGTAGATTTAATCGATCTGATTGAGCAAAACCGCAGGAATAGCGAGCTATTTCGAGGACTTTTGTGAATGAAAATCGATTAAAGATATGTTGAAGTTGGGATGCAAAAATGCCAAGTTATTTTTTAGCGGGCCCTAAGTATTAAAAAAGACAATAGGTTCAACCAGTGGGCAAGGGGTTTTATTGCCATTGCTGAATTAACAAAGTTTCATCTTTTTGGTGCGAAATGTAAGTTACATCCATATTTTGCCATTCGACGAATTATAGATTAAACTTCCATTTTACTTTCTGTTTTTTTAAAATGCGTTTCCTCTTGTTTACACAAGAGATGCAATTACATCCGGTTTTAACCGGATGCTCGCCCAGCAGTTGGGCCAGTTCCCATGAAGCGTCAATCATTTCAATGATCTTTTTTCTTTCTTCCTTTATAGCTTGTTGATTTTTTATCATAATCCAAAATCCCCCGGCTTATCAGAAACACCGAATATCTCATCAAAATATCTTTGGGCCTTTTCTTTTTGGCTAAATTTTTCGGCAAAAAGATAAACACGCTCCATATCCAAAGGCTCAAAATTCTCAGAAATCAAACGTTTTTTGTATAAATTCATGACAGCAAGAATATCGCTTTCGTCTTTTTGACTTCTGTCGGGATTATTTGCAATGGCCATCAGTTTTAAAACAATGTAGTCAGTTGGCTGAATAACGTGGTAAGTTCCGATCAATTCATCGCCTGCAAGGATACTCTTTTTCAATATATCTTCCCCTTCCGGTGTGCTTACAAACATGAAGTCAATTTTTCCAAGGGCTACTGAATCAAACTGGGCAAAAGATTTGGTCTTCTGATAGCAGGTATAGCCCAGTTTTTTCATGATCAATGAGATTCGAGACCAAAAGCGTGCTTCTGTTAAGAGATCAATATCTGCAGTAAACCTTGGAAGTCCATACAAACTCAATGCCAGCGCCCCGATCAATGAGTACGGGATTTGTTCCCGCATAAGACTATCCGTTATTATTTTGAGAACATTGGTTAGTTTCTTTGATGTCACGGTCGATTATTGCTCCTTTTTTCCCACTTCCCATTGACTTTCCAGTATGCCTTCAAGGCCAGCGCAATCTTCCTCTTATTTTCATCTGAAAAATCATCTATCCTGTTGTATATTTTAACTGCATTGACCAGTAGAAAAAGCTGTTATGCAAAATATCCGAAACCTACAGAAGTCTTAGCTCCTACACCTTGCTCATTTAAAGCTTTTTTTAGCCATGTTTCAGCGTAATATAACAAAGCCGGATCACTATCAATTATCTTTTGGTTACGATCCGATGGAACCTTGCCATCACTATAGTATTTCGAATAATGCGAATTCATTATATCCAGCTTGATGAAAAAGTATTTTAGAGTATAAGTATTAAAAAAGACAATAGGTTCAACCATTAAAGGGCAGGTCAAGTCTACTTTTGACTCTTAATAACATTATTTAGTATATTTAAGTGGACGTAGCATATGAATTATATTACAAGTTATTTATAAAGAGTCAAGCGTAGACTTGAACGCTTGCGCCTGACCCCTTGCGCCATTCACTACACCTTTCCGGTTTTAACCGGTGCTCTCTGGACATCCCCTAACTCCGCTCCAGTTTTTTAGATGAGAAAATGCATAACTTCTCAATAAACTTTGGCAGTTAATGATTTCAATAGGTTATATACAGAAAATTGGGCCTCAAATGTTACTCAGTAAAAATAGTGGATATCGGTAACTTATTGATATCATGGTGTCCGCATATTTATATCGATCTTCAACCAATTTTACCCTTTGCGAGAAGTTCGGCGCACGCACGTACTACCAATTCAGGATCTATTTTCAGCTCTTCTATGAGTTCTTCATAACCAATTTCAATTCCATCATTTTTGCGAAAATATTCTGCTATTTCTTCCTTTGCTCCATCATAAGAAATTTCTTTCAATTCGATAATTTCGTCGGAAAAGCCATCTGAAAATGAAGACGAGGATTGTTGCACCATTTCTTTTATTTCCTTACACCGGATGATATCGTTACTTCACATTGAAAAACCTTCCCTTGACCCATATTATCCTCCAAAAGTATCTTAGAATATCTGTCAACAGGAATTAGAACACAATCTCAATCTTATTTTTATCAATTCCGCTTTGATTTTATCCAGTCCAAACGAGCTTCACTTCCCGTAACAGGCCTGAAAATCTTGGCAGACTTTTCCTTTGCGAGCTGAATCAATCTTTTAAAAAAAGCAGCGGACTTGACAAATATCGAACCTGTAGATATTTTGTCGCCTGCGAAAGAACGAGGCCAAGGATGTATAACTACTCAGGTGGATAGGCTAAAGGCTGAAGACTGTTAGGAAAAAGCGCCTTCAGTCTAAACAGCTTCAGCCTGACTACGTGAGTGGTAACAAAAAATTAATACCGGGGGACTATGAACAACGATACATTTATATCCAGAATTGCTGAAGAACAAAATATAAATAATAATCAGGTTCAGGCGGTAGCTTCTCTTCTATCGGAAGGCGCAACAATTCCGTTTATCTCGCGCTATAGAAAAGAAGCCACAGGGAGTCTTGACGAAGTCGCTGTTATGGCTGTCAGGGACAGGCTGAACCAGCTTATGGAACTGAAAGAACGAAAGGAAGCGATCCTCAAATCTCTTGAAAAACACGGTCACCTGACGGACGAACTGCGGGAAAAAGTTCTTGCTGCGGAATCCATGACTGTGCTTGAAGACCTGTATCTTCCTTATAAGCCCAAACGACGGACAAGGGCAATTATAGCAAAGGAAAAAGGGCTTGAACCGCTGGCGCTGATAATTTTTGAACAAAAAGGAGTAAACCCGGTCAAAGAAGCGGAATCTTTCATTGACCCTGAAAAGGGTGTTGAGTCTGTTGAAGACGCCCTGGCCGGAGCCAGAGACATAATTGCAGAAATCATAAATGAGAATGATAAGGCCAGGGCCCGGCTGAGGAACCTCTTTTTCACAAAAGCTGTGATTAAAAGCCGGGTTGCTTCAGACATGGAGGAAAAAGGGGCTAAATTCAGGGATTATTTTGACTGGGAGGAAACAGTTGCCGGCGTTCCTTCTCACAGGATGCTGGCCATGAGACGGGGTGAAAGCGAAGACTTTCTTAACCTTGATATACTGCCTGACGAAGATGAGGCAACAGCTATACTTGAAAACCTGTTTGTTAATGGAGAAGGTGATGATTCCGCACAGGTAAAGCTGGCCATAAAAGACTGCTACAAGCGTCTTCTTTCCCGTTCAATGGAAACCGAAACCAGACTCCACGCAAAAGAAAGGGCTGATACTGAAGCAATAAAAGTGTTCGTAGATAACCTTCGTCAGCTCCTGCTTGCTCCGCCGCTGGGAACAAAACGCGTAATGGGAATAGACCCTGGATTCAGAACAGGGTGCAAGCTTGTCTGTCTTGACCCGCAGGGGAAGCTGCTTCATTACGATACTGTTTATCCCCATATGTCTGAAAAAAAGGCTCTTGCAGAAACCGGGAAGATAAAATCCCTTTGCGAAAAGTTTGATATTGAAGTCATAGCCGTTGGAAACGGTACGGCCGGCAGAGAAACAGAAGCCTTTGTCAAGACTGTCCCTTTTTCAAAGCCTGTGCAGGTTATAATGGTCAATGAAAGCGGTGCATCAATATATTCCGCTTCTGAAGCGGCAAGGGAAGAATTCCCGGATCATGATCTAACGGTGCGCGGATCTGTATCAATCGGAAGACGTCTGATGGACCCTCTTGCAGAGCTTGTAAAGATCGATCCCAAATCAATAGGCGTCGGCCAGTACCAGCATGATGTCAATCAGAAAGCCTTGAAACAGGCCCTTGATGATGTTGTTATGAGTTGTGTTAACGGTGTTGGTGTTGATCTGAACAGAGCCAGCACCCAGCTCCTTACCTATGTTTCAGGCCTGAACGCAGGTATCGCAAAAAACATTATCGCGTATCGTGAGGACAACGGCCCATTCAAGTCCAGGCAGCAACTGACAAAAGTGCCGCGTCTTGGTCCCAAAGCGTTTGAACAGTCTGCGGGTTTTTTAAGGATTCATGACGGTGAAAACCCTCTTGATGCCAGCGCAGTGCATCCTGAAAGTTACTATATTGTTGACGCCATAGCAAGAGACCTTGATACTACGGTCGTTGATATTTTGAGAAAATCTGAAATCAGGAATCAAATTGATGTTACAAAATATGTTACTGATTCAGTCGGAATTCCCACACTAAATGATATCCTTGATGAACTGGCAAAACCAGGACGTGACCCAAGGGAAAAATTCGAAGCATTCTCATTTGCTGATGGTATTGAAAAAATCGAAGACCTGAGACCTGGAATGAAACTCCCGGGAATTGTGACAAATATCACCGCGTTCGGCGCTTTTGTTGATATCGGCGTGCATCAGGACGGCCTTGTTCATGTCAGTCAGATGGCGGACAGGTTTGTAAAAAATCCCGCTGATATTGTAAAAGTTCAGCAAAAGGTGTCGGTAACCGTGCTTGAGGTTGACCTTGCCAGGAACAGGATTTCTCTCTCAATGAAATCGCAGGCAGAAAAGTCGGGTACTGGGGTGGAAAATCCGGGCTTAAAAAAGGCTAAAAACCGTAAACCGAAACCAAAGAATAAGAACAAAAAGAACTTAAGCAGCGGGAATGCGCCGTTTAATAACCCGCTGGCAGAAGCCTTAATAAAAAGCGGGCTTAAATAAATCTCTGGCGAACAGAGGGGTCTTCATTTTTGACAGAAGTGAAGAATGAAGAAGTGACCCCTCTGTTTCCATCCCTTAAACACAACTTTTGATTAATCGGTTTAAACCACTACCTTTGGTAGTGGAAAGATAAAAGGTTTTACCGTTGTAGTAATTGTTCAGTACATAATGTACCTCCCTGGAAGGATACAAAATAGGAGGTACATTATGAAAGAACGTGAATTTAACAAGTTATCGCATACAATTTATGAATGCCAATTATGTTGAGCTGCACATAATTTACAATGCCAGATGGAATGTGATAACTTTCTAAATCGGCTCATTATATTACTCCTATGTCAGTAGTTGTGGGGACAACTCAACATAGGAGTAATAATATATAACTGTTCAACTGGCAAAGCCATTGAACTCTGACCACGCCCAAAGGACGTGGTTTTCTGAGCTCAAATAAATCGATCAAATTCGTCCTCAATCACTTCATGAGAATCGAAATCAATATCATAGTTAACCCTTTCAATTCTGGCTTTAGATCTTTCGAAAAGATCATTGGCTATACGAGGAAAACAGCTTGCAAGTCGTCCGACGGTAGACCGGATGGCTACACCTGTTGCATTAGGGGTATATATTTTCCACATTGCCAAAGATTCTGGATCTTGACTGGTCCAACAATTAACGAAGACATGCTTACGGCCTTCCTTTGAACCTCTTTCAAAACGGTCTCGCATATCTTTATCAGGCCATTTTGACTCTCTGTAACGAACCGTAGAATCAGGCAATGAACCCTCATGGTCATCTCCAAGCAGATCAGCACGTGAAAACCAAAGTTTTTTCTGGCATACTAAAAAGGCAAATTTCGACATATCCATGTAGCGCCATATTGGAGTATCGTTATTTTGGTCATGGTAAATGATGTGGTGATCCATAATATTCTCTCAAAGGCTCAAATATTATCAAGAAACATAACCATTAAATGTTAAGAAATAAATCAGAGATGTTTGATATTAACAGGTCGTTTCTTGATTGTTGTAATATCTTAATATTGCACTGTTTTTAATGAAAAGGCAAGAATTATATAATTTTCTCCGGCTCGAAATTGCCAAAGATTTTGGTTAGTAGAGAGAATCGGCCATAACCATAAAGAAATTGTGGTATAGGTTACAAAATGCTTGACATTCTTAATTCAGATTGTTACGTGTCAACCTTAAATTAAATTCAGGTAGTTAACATGACAAAAAAAGCAACCGAACTAATCGTTATTGGTCTAATTAGCATACTCGTTGTAGGTGTATTATCCTGCCACGAGAAAATGGGCTGATAACTGCGAAATTAAATTAAGCAATCCTAAAAAATCCGTTATCAGCCCAAAAAGCTAATAACGGATTTTTTATTATGGAGATTCTCAAATGAAAAGTGATAATGTAAAAAAAGGCATTGAAAGAGCCCCACACCGCAGTCTCTTTAAGGCAATGGGTTATACGGATTCTGAAATTAACAGGCCTCTTATAGGTATCGCCAATTCTGCAAATGGTATAATTCCAGGACACGTACATCTTGATAAAATTGTGGAAGCTGTGAAGGCTGGAGTTTACATGGCAGGCGGTACTCCGATTGAATTCGGGACTATTGGTATTTGTGACGGCATTGCCATGAATCATACAGGCATGAAATATTCCCTCGGCAGCAGAGAACTGATTGCCGATTCTATAGAAGTTATGGCTGTTGCTCATGCATTTGATGCAATGATAATGGTTACAAACTGTGACAAAATTGTTCCAGGAATGCTTATGGCTGCCGCGCGTCTGGACATCCCCACCATTGTAATAAGCGGAGGTCCAATGCTTGCCGGAGAGCATCCTGAAAAAGCCGGCTCTGAAAAAATAGATCTTATCACTGTCTTTGAAGCTGTTGGTGCAGTGCTTTCTGGAAAAATGACTGAAAAAGAGCTGTCTGCAATTGAGGATACCGCCTGCCCTACTTGCGGTTCCTGTGCCGGTATGTTTACTGCCAATTCTATGAACTGTCTGACAGAAGCTATAGGGATGGGTCTGCCCGGCAATGGAACAATACCCGCGGTTATGGCCGCTCGAATCCGTCTTGCCAAGGAAGCCGGGATGCAGATCATAAGCCTTCTTGAAAAAAACATTACACCAAAAAAAATCATGACGGAAAAAGCCTTTAAAAATGCGCTCACCATTGATATGGCATTGGGCTGCTCCACAAATACTGTACTGCATCTTACAGCTTTAGCAAAAGAAGCTGGAGTAGATATAAATCTCAATCTAATTAACGAAATAAGTAAGGTTACACCTCACCTCTGTTCCTTAAGTCCCGGAGGCAGTCATCACCTGGAAGACTTAAACCGTGCCGGTGGAATAAGTGCGGTTATAAAGGAATTATCCGGAGCCGGGCTTATTAATGATGAATGTATTACAGTAACAGGCAAAACAGTTGGCGAAAACACCAAGGATAAAATGATACTGGATAACAATGTAATTCGTTCAGTTAATAATCCCTATCACTCCCAGGGCGGACTTGCTGTAATGTTCGGCAACCTTGCCCCGGATGGATGTGTTGTAAAACAATCAGCAGTTCTTGATGAAATGTTATGCCATGAAGGCCCTGCCAGAGTATTTGATTCTGAAGAAGATGCCGGTAAAGCAATAATGGAGGGCAAAATAAAAAAAGGGGATGTTATTGTAATCCGCTATGAGGGACCAATGGGCGGTCCTGGTATGCGCGAAATGTTGACTCCGACTTCGGCAATTGCAGGTATGAAACTGGACGCTCATGTCGCACTTCTTACAGACGGCCGTTTTTCCGGGGGCACAAGGGGTGCCGCAATAGGACATATTTCTCCTGAAGCTATGCAGGGCGGGCCTATTGCAATTATACAGGAAGGTGATCTGATTTCTATAGATATTCCCGAAAAAAACATAACGCTCAAAGTATCTGAAGAAGAGATACAAAACAGATTATCAAAGTGGTCTCCCCCAGGGCCAAAGATAACCCATGGCTATATGGCCCGATACGCTCGCATGGTTTCATCTGCCAGCGATGGAGCAGTTTTCAAGTAAAAACTCGTAACCAGTAACCAGTAACCAGTAACCCGTAACCCGTAAATTGAAAGGAAATTTTATCATGAAACTTACAGGTGCACAAATCCTTATGGAAGTACTAAAGGAAGAAGGTGTAAAAACTATTTTTGGATTTCCGGGTGGCGCTGTCATAGATATCTATGATGAACTTGCTAAGACCGATATACATCATGTCCTTGTGCGCCATGAACAGGGGGCTGTGCATGCTGCTGACGGCTATGCAAGAGCCAGCGGCGGAGTGGGAGTCGTTCTTGTTACTTCCGGCCCCGGAGCAACCAATACAGTTACCGGAATAGCGTCCGCCTATATGGATTCAATTCCAATTGTTATATTTACCGGCCAGGTTCCCACCCAGCTTATTGGAAACGATGCTTTTCAGGAAGTGGATATTGTTGGGATAACAAGACCATGCACAAAACACAATTACCTTGTTAGAGATACTAAAGATCTGGCAAGGATTGTAAAAGAAGCTTTTTATATTGCTCAGTCAGGACGTCCGGGGCCTGTTCTGATAGATATTCCCAAGAATGTCGCAGCAACTAAAATTAATTATAAGCCGCCGAAAAAGATTCATTTAAAGTCTTATAATCCTACGTATAAGCCAAATATCAGGCAACTTAGCAAAGCGGCAAGTCTTATAAAGGATGCCAAAAGGCCGCTTATTTTTGCCGGAGGCGGAGTTGTTCTTTCAAAAGCTTCAAAAGAGCTTACAGAGTTCGCACGAAAAACCAAAATTCCTTTGACAACTTCCTTAATGGGATTGGGGGCATTCCCTGGTACAGATCCTCTGTGGCTTGGAATGATTGGCATGCATGGCACATACAGGGCAAACATGTCAACAGGAGCTTGTGACCTGATGATAGCTGTTGGTGTTCGTTTTGATGATCGTGTTACAGGAAAAACCGATGAATTTGCTTCACACGCAAAAATAATACACATAGATATTGATCCGACATCTATACAAAAAAATATCCCTGTTACTGTTCCTATTGTCGGAGATTGTAAAGCAACACTTGGACAACTTAACAAGCTCATGGACAAGGAAGATATAGGTGATTTAGGCAAAAAGAGGAAAAAGTGGCTTGAAGAGATTGAGAAGTGGAAAAATACAAAACCCCTGGCATATGATCAGAAAAAAGTTATCAAGCCTCAATACGTTGTGGAAAAGCTTTACGAACTAACCAATGGAAAAGCTATAATAACTACTGAAGTAGGCCAGAATCAGATGTGGGCCGCACAATATTATCATTTTGACAAACCCAATCATTTTATTACTTCCGGTGGTTTGGGTGTAATGGGTTTTGGACTTCCTGCAGCAATAGGGGCTCAATTGGCCTGCCCCAAAAAACTTGTAGTGGATATTGCAGGAGATGGCAGTATCCAGATGAATATCCAGGAAATGGCAACTGCTGCCCAATGCGGTCTTCCGATTAAGGTTGTAATCTTGAACAATAGTTATCTTGGCATGGTCAGGCAATGGCAGGAGCTTTTTTACGAAAAGCGTTATTCACAAACATGTATGGAACACGCTCCTGATTTTGTTAAACTGGCTGAAGCTTATGGAGCAGTTGGATTAAGAGCTACAAAACCGGATGAAGTTGAAAAAGTGCTCAAAAAAGGTCTTTCCACTCCTAAAGCAGTAATCATGGATTTTGTTGTAGAACAGGAAGAATGCGTTTATCCAATGGTTCCCGCAGGCGCGCCCATAACAGAAATGCTGCTGGTTTAACATAAGTTTAACACCAAGCTACATGACAGAAAAAAGGATATTAATCATGATAGAAGAAAAACATGTACTTTCGATTTTGGTCGAGAACCAGCCCGGTGTACTTTCCAGAATCTCAGGATTATTCGGTGGAAGGGGCTATAATATCGACAGCCTGTGCGTTGCCGAAACCACCGAACCTCATGTATCAAGGATCACAATTGTCGCTACGGCGAACAGGGTTGTTCTGGAACAAATTATGAAGCAGCTTCACAAGCTCATAAATGTAATGAAAGTAATCGAACTCACAGGCACGGAATTTGTTCAAAGAGAGATGGCTCTTATAAAGGTTAACGCAAAAACCGAACACCGGGCTGAAATACTTAGAATAGTCGATATCTTCAGAGCTAAAATAATTAGAATCGTCATGATTCGTATCCTTTCGTTTGTTTTTTTACAGCTAACTCTTCCATTGCCACCCCTTTTCAATGCTAACGGCTAACCGCTAATGGCTAACCGCACAGCTTGCAACTTTTGGTTC
>JAJSZW010000098.1 GCA_030262895.1 Deltaproteobacteria bacterium
TCAATGCTCATTCATATCTCCATTTTTATGTTTTTCTTATTTTTTGCACATCGTTCACAATGTGCTGCATGAAGGGTGACTGGCTGTACCAAAAAGCCACGGAAACACAGGCCTACGCAAAAGAAAAAGTTGTGCCGACCCTTCACGTCAGATACAATTGTGTGGTTAGGTTCCACGCATGTTAAGTTCTCTTTCATGAACAAGAGCATTTCCTTCGTATACTCTTATCGCTGAAATTGGAACACGAATTTTATGGATCAAATCTTTCACATAAGGTAGATAGTCGGTGCCACTTGGCAAAATATCGGTCAGTTTTTCCTTTCCTAAATGAACGTAGAAAAGCTTAATTACTTTAGGGTCATTCTCATTTGCACCTGAATGAATAAGGGTATCATTGGTGCCACCACGTTTACCGGCATCCCAACCTCGATCATCGTCATCCTGAATCCAGATAGGTACCGGGCGATTAACATGTTGATAAATCGCAATCACAGCTTCACGTATAATATCGATAGATTCGTCAGCAATACTTGCATCTGGGAAAAAGTTATCTTCCGATATAAATCGATGCACGTATCCTTTTCGTCTATTCTGGAGATTTGAAACACGTTTCCAAATCCCAGAGCCCCATTCAAGCCTATCGAAATTTTGTTTTTGTATCGCTACGTCTAAATTTCTTCGAAAACTATAGGAAATATTCGGTTCATTAAGCGCATCTTGGCAAGCAATTTCCAGTGCAGTCCAAGATGTAGTTATACAGCCCACCGGACATACGTTCCCCTCTCTAATCAGACTTTTGTTGACTTTCAATAAAGCGGGCGCTGATATGTTTTTGAAAAAAGTTTAAGTTTATAACCTGTCACAACGTATGTTCGCAAGCTGTTCTTCAAAAACATCATCCATCAAGTCAGTAAATTTTTTTATTGGATATTCTGAGCTGCAGGACCTGCAGAAAAGGTAAGTGCGCCGTCACGATCTTTTTAGAATCAGTTTTTTACCGCATGTTAAGCAATTAGCAAAATATTTTTCTATCACTTTTTTCACAACTCCTTAAATCCTAAATTAGATAATAATGCCAAATTACAGTAAAACTCTATTGAAGTCAAACAGCGAACACGGCAACGTCAAGGTCGAGGATAAATTTGGAGAATAACACTATTCCAAAAAATATTGCCTCACGCAAAGGCGCTAAGTTTTATTTTTTTCTTTGCGAGCTTGGTGCCTTTGCGTGAGAATCAGACTTCAGACTATCCACCTGAGTAGTCACCGAAATATATATTGTCAAAAGAGATAGTTTGCGTTTATTATAGATCAGGTGTCGGGAAGCAGGGGGTTTCAGAAAACTTTTTACAGGAATTTGTAACACTTTAGCCCTTTAAAAAAATCTGACAGGATAAACAAGATTTTGTTTCAAGTGAACAAACAATGTCTTATGTTTTTTAGGTTTAATTATTGGTTGGGGTGAAGGGAAAGTTGAAATCAAACGCAAAGTAAGGGATTTTGATGAGGATTTACAGGATGAGTTTTGATATTTTAATCCTGAATATCCTGTTAATCCTGTCGAAAAAGTCTCTTTGAAAGACCTAAATTGTTACAGGAATTTTATATATGGAAAATTTAATATGTCCGGGATTTATGGCCGCAGGAGTAGCTTCCGGCCTTAAAAAGACTGGTGAAAAGGATTTAGCCATTATTTTTTCAAAGATTCCTGCAAAAGTTGCAGGGGTTTTTACCAGCAATAAGATTAAGGCTGCGCCGGTATTACTTGATATGGAGCGAATTAAATCCGGTATTAGTCAGGCAGTAATAGTCAACAGCGGAAACGCTAACTGCTGTATAGGCGATAAAGGATTGGATGATGCAAAAACCATGGCAAAATCTGCGGCCTCAGGCCTTGGAATTCCTGAAGATCTGGTTCTTGTGTGTTCAACAGGAGTTATAGGAGAGCCATTGCCGGTTGATAAGATACAGCAAGCGATTCCCGGCCTTATCGATTCTTTGAGACCCGAAGGAGTTTATGATCTTGCAAGAGCGATAATGACGTCAGATACTGTCCCAAAGAGTGTGTCAAGGCAGGGTAAAATAGACGGTAAAACCTTTACAGTAATCGGCGTTGCTAAGGGTTCCGGGATGATATGTCCTGACATGGCAACCATGTTATGTTTTATCTGCACCGATATTGATGCGGACCATGAATTGCTTAAAAATCTTCTTGATAAAGCTGCTCGGCAATCTTTTAACCGAATAACCATAGATGGAGATACAAGCACTAACGATACAGTTATTATCATGGCAAATGGTCTTTCAGGCGCAGTTGTTAAAAGCTCTGAACATATAGATTATTTCCAGAATTTACTGGATGATGTGCTTATCGATCTTGCAAAACAGATAGTTAGAGATGGTGAAGGGGCGACAAAATTTGTCGAGATATATGTTAAGGGAGCTTTATCGGATAATGATGCGCATAAAATAGCCAATACTGTTGCAAATTCAAACCTCGTTAAAACAGCGCTTTTTGGTGAGGATGCCAACTGGGGAAGAATTATTGCTGCGGCGGGAAGGGCGCAGATTCCTCTTGACCAGGGTAAGATAAATATATTTTTTGATGATGTTTTGATGGTAAAAAACGGTATGGGATGCGGGAAGGCTATTGAAGCTGAAGCGACCAAGGTTCTTATGAAGCCTGAATTAAGCATATCTATTGACTTAAACATGGGCAAAGGCTGCGCATCTGTATTTACCTGCGATTTTTCTGTTGAGTATGTTAAGATTAATGCTGACTACAGATCATAACCCGCAACTCGTATGATGCGACTTCAAAAATTTCTTTCATCTGCCGGATTTTGTTCAAGAAGAAAGGCGGAAGAATATATTAAGGATGGGCATGTCAAGGTTAATGGCGAGGTGGTTTCCGTACTCGGGACAAAAATTGATCCTGAAACAGACCGTGTCCAAGTAAACGGGAAGCCTGTTGAAGCAAAGCATGATCTTATTTATATAGCCCTGAACAAGCCGGGAGATTATGTTACAAGTTGCAGCCAGAAAGGCGATAAGATAGTACTTGATCTAATAAATATTCAAGATCGTGTATATCCTGTAGGCAGGCTTGACAAGGATTCTACCGGCCTCTTGCTTCTTACAAATGATGGTGAGCTTCATCACAGGCTCTCGCATCCTTCCTTTGATCATGAAAAAGAATATGAGATCGCTGTATTTAAGCCGATTTCAGACGGCGCTCTTCAAAAGATGGCCAAAGGCATGCCTATGATGGGTACGAAAACCAGACCCGCTGATGTTAAAAGAATTTCTGCAAGGGTTTTTTACATCGTACTTAAAGAAGGTAAAAACAAGCAGATAAGACGTATGGTCAGGAAGATGGGGAATAATGTTGTTCGGCTTAAGAGAATAAGGATTTCAAATATAAAACTTGGAAATCTGGCTGAAGGGAGCTGGCGTTATCTGACGGAAAAAGAGAAAAAAGAACTTTTGTAGCATAAAACTTGATGGAGAATAAGATATGGTAACATTTGAATCTTTGATTTCACGTAAGAGTAAAGTCGTTGTTGTTGGTCTGGGATATGTCGGGCTTCCCTTGGCTGTTCATCTTTCAAAACACTTTGAAGTAGTTGGCTATGATCTGAAGGCTGATAGGATTAAAGAGCTTGAAACAGGCTATGACCGAACACTGGAGGTCTCTGAAGAAGATTTGAGTAAAGCTAAAATATTTTTCACCAGCGATCCAAAAATTCTGTACTCATGCAGCCTGATTATTGTTGCCGTGCCGACACCGATTGACGAGCATAGAATTCCGGATTTAGGGCCTTTGATTGGAGCTTCAAAAGAAGTTGGGGAAAATATGGTTAAAGGATCATGCATTGTGTTTGAATCCACTGTTTATCCCGGCGCTACGGAAGAAGTCTGTGTCCCCATCCTGGAGCGGGGATCAGGGTTTATACTGGGAAGAGATTTTACCGTTGGTTATTCTCCGGAAAGAATAAATCCCGGCGACAAAGAGCATAGTCTTGAAAGTATAGTTAAAGTGGTTTCAGGCTCTGATGAAAAAACAGCGGATCTTTTATCTGAAGTCTATGGCATGGTTGTTAAGGCGGGAATCCACAGGGTTTCTTCCATAAAAGTAGCAGAAGCAGCCAAAGTTATTGAGAATACGCAGAGAGATTTAAACATAGCACTTATGAATGAACTTTCCATGATTTTTAATAAAATTGGAATAGATACTTTAGAAGTGCTTGAAGCTGCAGGAACAAAATGGAATTTCCTTCCTTTCAGGCCCGGTCTGGTTGGTGGACACTGCATAGGAGTTGATCCATATTATTTGACTTTCAAGGCCGAATATTTAGGGTACCGTCCTGAAATGATATTGGCGGGTAGAAGAATTAATGATAGTATGAGTAAATATGTTGCAGAACAGGCCGTAAGGTTGCTTATTAAAGCGGGCAAGCAGGTACGTGGTGCAAAAATTGCTGTACTGGGGCTCACCTTTAAGGAAGATGTGCCTGATTTAAGAAATACAAAGGTGATTACAATCATAAACGAGCTTAAGGATTATGGGATAGAAGTTTATATACATGACCCGCTGGCGGAAGCAAGCGAAGCCAAAGCGTATTACAATCTTGAACTGCAGCAGGATATTCAAGGGCTTACAGGGGTTGATGGAGTTATTGTGGCTGTTGTTCATAAACCATACAGGGAGCTTGGTCTTCCGAAAATTGCCGGTTTGTGTACAAATGGGGTGCCGCTTGTAATGGATTTAAAGGGCGCCTTCAGCATCGCTGAAGCAAATAAACTTGGTGTTACATATTGGAGGCTGTAAGGGTAGTCTGTAGGCTGAAGGTGGAAGGCTGTCAGGGAGCTTTAGCCTTCAGTCTATCCAACTGAGTAGTTACAATAATTGTAACCATTCACGGTTTACAGTTATTGGTTCACGGTTGTCGGTTTACAGTTTTTTAATGAACTATGCAACAACTGCAGCATTTTAACCGTGAACTGTTAACCATAAACAGCTACCGTTTTTTCATTCGAGGTTCGTCTTTCAAAACAACCCCGTATGGCATAAATGCAACTTGTGAACGTTTACAAAACAACTTAGCGCTTATGCCTCTATTTTCTCGCCCCCCTATTTCCCTATTGAACAACCCTTGTTTCCTTGCTTGACACACAAACCTCATTCCGCTATATTTTACCTAAATGGAGCGATTTTTTACTCGACCTGCACCAATCTCTTGCGCATCAAGGACTTGCGAAAAGTCTCGACATATCCATTGGTATGCCTACGCTTTTCGCAAACCTTGTTGCATCAAGATCTCGGCACATTTCTTCGCAAAAAATCGCTCAACTTAGGTTTTATTTATTTGATAGTATAGAAACTTCCATTTTGAGTCTGCTTTCCTTGGCCTATTAAGGATCGTAAGGAGTGGCCAATCCCATGATTGATGTCCCCATCACCAGAGAACTGCGGTTAAAACGGATACAGGACTATATTTTTCTGATGCCAAGCCTTTCTACCACGGTTTCAAAAGTTATGGAAATCTGTAACTCTCCGGCTACCTCCCCTAATGACCTGAACCGTGTCATTTCACTCGACCCAGTGCTTACAGGTCGGGTGTTGAAGCTCATCAATTCGGCCTACTATTCTCTGGTCAACCGAGCCACCTCCTTGACCCGGGCTATTGTTATGCTGGGGCTTAATACTGTAAAAAATCTTGCATTGAGTACATCTGTACTGGAAAGTTTAGGCGGAGAAGAATCTTTCCAGGCCTTTTCTATGGACAACTTTTGGATGCATTCCATTTGCGTGGGGGTGACGGCCAAGTCCTTGGCTGCAATTAAACGTGTTCCTATTACAGACAGGGAAGAATATTTTGTAGCCGGATTATTGCATGATTTAGGTAAGATCCCCCTTAATAACTTATTCCCGGAGGAATACGTTCATGCCATGGAATGGGCCAAACTTCAGCAAGTTCCCCTGTACCAGGCTGAAAATAGTATTTTTGAAGTTGATCACTGTATGGTAGGAGGAATGATTGCTGAAAAATGGGGGTTGAGTAAAACGATAACTGATTCACTTTGCCATCACCACCAGCAGGTTGCGGCGAGTGAGGAAAACCGCCAACAGGTCGCAATTGTGACATTGGCAAATACTTATGCCAATTTTCTTGAGGTAGGCTCATCAGGAGATCGTTTTCCTGAGGACCCACAAGCAACGCATCTTCTCGAAAAGGTTGGAATTAGCTGGTCTGCTCTTTTAGACCTCCGTGAAACTGTCTTAGACGAGATAGAAAAAGCCAAAATTTTTTTACAACTCACCCAAAAGGGGTAGTCTGATGAAAGTAAAATTCTGGGGGGTAAGAGGTTCCATTCCCTGCCCAGGCCCTTATACCATAAAATATGGCGGAAACACAGCCTGTATTGAATTAAGATTTGAGGACTCGGATAGGCTTATTATTATTGATGCAGGCTCCGGCATCAGAGAGCTGGGCAACTATATGATGGCCAATGACCTTCCCGGGGGTCCGATAAAAACAGAAATCTTTATGACCCACACCCATTGGGACCACATTATGGGATTCCCATTTTTCACGCCAAGTTATGTTCAGGGGACGAAACTTAAGATCTACGGGCCGGTCAGCTATGAAGATAATTCCCTTGAAGATAGTGTGGGTGGGCTGTTGACCTATCGTTATTTTCCGGTACGCCGGACGGAACTTGCCTCAGAAATAGAATACATCAATCTAAAGGAAGGCCAATTTGATCTTGGCGACGGGATTATTCTTACCACCAAGTATCTCAACCATCCCCTCCTTTGCCTCGGCTATCGTTTTGAATGTCGTGACAAGGTTTTCTGCACAGCCTATGATACGGAACCCTTTCAGAATGTCTTCTGCACCGACCTTGATGACCCATCCTATGATGAGGCCATGGCCCACGAAGGCGACCAGGCGGCCAGGGCAGAAAATCAGCGAGTGGAAGAATTTACTGCCGGGGCTGACCTCCTAATTTACGACGCTCAATACACCCAGGAAGAATACGAGTCCTCTAAGGTCGGCTGGGGGCATTCTTCATGTGAATATGCCATCGTTGCGGCGAAGCGGGCTGGCGCCAAACGTTTGGCCCTGTTTCACCATGAGCCCTTACGAACTGATGACCAGATGGATGAGCTGACCGAGAAATATTGCAGCCGAGATCATACCGGTGATACAGAGATCTTTTTTGCCCGCGAAGGAATGGAAATTGAACTCTAAGTGACTCACTCAAGACTACCCGTGCATAATGGTGTCACCCATTGAGTCGCATCCTGATCCTATTGAATTCCTATTGCGGCAGCCAGTAATCAAGGAGCAGGGCATCTTGCCTGCTGTCACAGCTTGATAATCTGTTGCCCGAACAGGCTCTAAAACCTACTAAAAGGAAAGTTGTATGGAAAAAATTACCGCATTTGATATGAAAACCTCGGTTGCAGAATCAGTAATTAACCTGTTCGACACAATGTTTTCAATGAAAGTGGAACTTTATGAGACAGATTCGGAGACAGGCCTGGATGGTTTTCGAATGACAGGATCATTGAGTTTGGCAGGAGATGTAATGGGGACTATGGCTATTCAGGTAAGTGATGTCTTTGCCCGCTTGATGACAGCAGCCATGATGGGCATTGAGTTGGAAGAAATTGAGAGCGAAGAAGAGGTCAAAGATGTGATTCGCGAAGCATGTAATATAGTCGGCGGCAGTTTGAAGTCGGCTCTTAGTGACCTTGGATTATCCAGTGAAATTTCTATTCCTTCGATAACGACCGGAAACGATTTTGTGATTGAAACATTGAACATGGAACGGTATGAATTTTTCACTTTTCGTTACCGGGATCATAAATTCTTCGTGGAAGTATGTATAAAAGCTGCTGCTAATATCGACTCTGAAGCACAAAGACAACTCACGGGCATAGATATCCATAAATTTAAGAAGTTGGACATAATATCAACCTCTGGTGATTCGGTAATAGAATTTTTTAAAACAATGCTTGATTTAGATCTGGAACTCTCCGAAAAAGTTTCAAAATCAGATTCCGACGATCTTCAAATTATGGGATTAATCAATTTTGCAGGATCTGTGACAGGTAGTTTAAATATACAGACAAGTTATGATCTTGCCCGCATAATGACCGTAAAAATGCTGGGCATAAAGTTGGAGGAAATTGAAAGTGAAGAAGATGTTAAAGATGTGGTTGGCGAAGCAACCAATATTATCGCCGGTAATTTAAAAGCGGGTTTTTGTGACTCAGGTTTAAACACAGTTATCTCCGTTCCTTCGATAACGACCGGAAACAATTTTGCGATTGAAATACTGAATATGGATAGATACGAACGCTTTGTTTTTCGTTGCATGGAATATGATATCTTCCTTGAAGTTTGCGTAAAGATAGATGAAAGCGCAAACATTCCTTCTCAGACCGAAAGTGATGCCGGTGATGCTGTTGAGTCTCAGGAAGACATAGATAATTTACTTCAGAGTATGCGAGATTCCGCTGATGACAATGTTGCTGAAGTTTTAGATAAGCCAGGCACCACAAATGATTCTGTTGATGAAAAAGTTTTTCCTGAGATTAACGATCAAACAAAGACTATAAATGATGCTGTCGATAACAAGGGATCAGCCGGTGTGGATGAGATTGACGGTATGCTTGGGTTTATCCTTGACATTCCTTTAGAGGTGACGGTTGAATTTGGCCAAACTAAGATGATGATAGATGATTTGCTTAGAGTTGGTCAAGGATCGGTTATTAAGCTGGAAGAATTTGAAGGTGAAACCTTGCGTATACTGGCTAACTCAAAGTTGATTGCCAAAGGAGAGGTAGTAGTTGATAAAGGAAAATATGGTATTCTCATTACTGAAATTGCAAGTCGGCAAAAGCGGATTGAAAGTATGAAATAAATCAGGGTTTTTTCCCTGCCGGCAGCTTTTGCGTTACGACTCCTATTGAAAACACAGTCAATATGCAACTCAACTGTTTAATAGGAGATACAAAGGTAATTAGGAACGGGGACGAAATAACTTCCCCAACTATGCATCACAGCTTCAGGCCACCTTTGCCCGATCTCAAATCACAAAAATATCAAAATAGCCTGCTATTCTATCAACTTTTGTGATTCGAGATCGAACAAATTTGACCCAAATCTATGCGCCTACTTGGGGAAGTTATTTCGTCCCCGTTCCTTAGGGCTCGCTAAAAAATAACTTGGTAGAAGCAAACGAAGCCGGAATGTATTACAATCTTGAACTGCAGCAGGATATTCAAGGGCTTGCAGGGGTTGATGGAGTTATTGTGGCTGTTGTTCATAAACCATACAGGGAGATTGGTCTTTCGAAAATTGCTGGTTTGTGTACAAATGGGGTGCCGCTTGTAATGGATTTAAAGGGCGCCTTCAGTCTATCCACCTAAGTGTTTTTATATAGGAGGCTGGTATGTCTAAACTGTTTAAAGCTACGGAAATTAATGGAATGACCATTAAGAACAGATTTGTTCGTTCAGCTACCTGGGCGGGTATGGCCGGAGATGATGGATCTTGTACGCCAAAGCTTGTTGAATTGATGGTTAAGCTTGCAGAGGGAGGCGTTGGTTTGATTGTTACCGGACATGCCTATGTTAGTAAAAGAGGCCAGGCAAGCCCATGGCAGTTAGGTATTTACAAAGACGAGCTTATTCCCGGTCTGCAAGAGATGACAGATGCTGTCCATGAAAAAGGCGGAAAAATCGTAGTTCAACTTGCGCATGCCGGCATGTTTGCAAATTCCAAGCTAACAGGAGAAACACCTGTTGCTCCAACAGCCTTGAGCGGTTTTGCTAAATATCTTTCAAAGGAAATGGATTTAAATGATATTGAGGATTTAGTTGAAGCATTCGGTCAGGCTGCTATGCGAGGGAAAAGCGCAGGTTTTGATGGTGTTCAGATTCATGCAGCTCATGGTTACCTCTTAAACCAGTTTCTTTCACCTGCTTTCAATAAAAGGAAAGATCAATATGGAGGCAGCATAGAAAACAGGGCATATATCCTTATTGAGATATTAAGAAGTATAAGAAAGCAAGTTGGTAACAACTATCCGGTGCTTATAAAAATGAATTCAAGGGATTTTCTGGAAGGGGGCCTGGAACTCGAAGAATCAATAAAAGCAGGGGCAATGCTTAAAGAGGAGGGGATAGATGCAATAGAAATCAGCGGTGGAACTGCTGTTTCAGGGAAGCTAAGTCCTATAAGAAAAAGTATATCATCCGAAGATGATGAAGCCTACTTTAAAGATGCAGCACGTGCTTTTAAGGAGAGTATTGACATACCGCTGATTCTTGTGGGTGGAATCAGGTCCTTTGAAGTCGCAAACGATATAGTTGACAATAATATTGCGGACTATATTTCCATGAGCAGACCATTCATAAGAGAACCTGATTTAATTAACCGCTGGAAATCCGGTCTTCAAGACAAGGCGAACTGCCTTTCCGACAGCAAATGCTTTGCACCTGCCATGAGTGGAAAAGGTGTATATTGCGTTGTTGAAAAAAGACTGAAAGATAAAAAGTCCTAACCAGCATGGCAAGTCATTCCAAATCTTTGCCCATTTCTTGTTCAAATTTTGGATCTATTGTCGTGTCATGCGTGAAATAAAGATCTCCCGGGTTCCAGCTCATTTTGTGCAATAAGTCACACTTTGCGTCCGAATAAAGTGACGGTTGTCACATATTCTTTCCTTTTCGCCAATATCCAGCTCCAATGATTCTGATTTTGTTATGTCGATAGGTGAAGAGAACTGTCATAATTCCACTCGTTTTTTCATACGACTAAAATATAGGGACTAAAGATAAAAGTCAAATTGTTAAATACTCTTGTAGTAAGGGCATAAGTTTTCTCGACATCCATGAGGGTGCTTATCAGAATGTTCACATATGAATTTTAGCTTTGATTCCGGCAATCTTACATTAAAAAATTCTTCTAAATATTTCCTTGAAATTTCGAAGCATTTTATGGCATATGCTTTGCAACAGCTTGGACCTGTTAACTTTGCAATAGCGCTGACCATTTCAGAAACCGCCTCCATTGTTTTCTTTTGCTCTTCATTTTTGCCGCACTTTGAACCCAAAATTACTGCGAAACAGGCCCCTATGGCCGGAGCAATGCCGCAGATCCCCGTTAATCCGCAATAACCACCAATTGCCTGACATTGAGTTCTTTCAAAAACTTCTTTTTTCATTTCATCGGATATTTTCAGAGATGATTCATTGTTAATGGCGGTAATAAAAGCATTCGCAGCCATAAATGCGTGATGACATCCAAGCATTGGAATGCCGGGAGATCTTATAATTTTTTCAAAAATTTCAATTGGGTCTGAGGAGGTCAATGAAGCGCATATCGCTTCGGACAATTGTATTGCATGACGATTATGACACATATCGCACACGTAGTGTCCATTTGGGCATTTTATATACCCTTTAAATTCTTTTGCGCAATATGTACATTTAACGACAATTTCGCTCTATATATTCCAGCAATGAACCACAGACCATGCAATTCTCTGGCAAGGTTGACTCATGTTCAGGAGAGATAATTACCTTTGAATCAGTCCGACCAGACTGATTATTTGATGTTGCTCAACAGCTATTATTCTGATTTTTTAAGACGTTATCCATTCGACTCCCATATAATTGCAAGGCACCCGGCGCATCTATTCTGGCTTGACGTGGCATGTGACTTCATTACCACAAACAAATGAAAAAGAAACGCCTAAATTCAACCCCGTCCCTTATGTTGTGTGTTTTCCTATCTTATTGAAATTGCATGATTATATCGTCATTCCGGCTTTTTGAAGATATGTGCTATATATTCAGGTAGTTATTCTTTTTTCAGCCGTTTTTATAATTTCACTGACAACATAATAAATTTCAGGTATGCGCACTTCTTATCAGCCGGCCCGGACTTGTTTTTTCCTTTAAAGACTGTCGAGCCAGTTTAACGTTTTTTCTTTATTCTTCCAATCAATCAACTCGTTTATCTTTGGATCGTTGTTTAAATTTGATTGAGTATACTCTATAAACCGCTTTTGAACATCTCTTCTTTTCGGTAAATCAAGATGCAAATAAACCATGGTCGATCCAAGTTTCTCATGGCCTAAATGGTTTTTTATCTCGGTTAATGATGCCCCTGACATCAACATGTTCACGGCACAAGAATGTCTGAAGCTATGCACCGGGTTGATAAATTTCAGTTTTTTTCCTGGAAGACTTTTATTCAAATACTTCTCGCATATTTGATAAATGCCGTGTCGCGTTAACGATTCTTTACGCTGGTTAATAAACAAGCTGTCTTTATATAATGGTTTTGGAAGCGGACGATAATTCTTAATGTATTGTTCAACCAGCGCTGCTGTTTTAGGCCAAAGTTGCAACTGCCGATACTGGTTGCCTTTTCCCAAAATGGCAAGAGTTCTTTTTTTTGGATCAAAATAGTCAATTTTTAGCGCCGCAAGTTCACTGGCCCGGGCACCCGAGTCATAAAGAAGATGCATAAGCGTATAGTCGCGGAAGCCCTCTTTTATTTTCAGATCAACTGAACCAAAGACTTTGAGGACTTCATCATGCGTCAAAAAGCCGATTAAAGGCTTCTGCCATCGCTTTTGAGGAATATTAAGGAGCATTTCTGCGGTTTTGCGGTATTCCGGATACATTAATCGAATCATCTTTGCCAAAGATTTAAGGGCGGCTAAACGGCTGTTTCTGATTCTTGGGCAATTTTTTCTCTGCTCTTCAAGATGATTTAGAAAGTCAAATATTAAATCGGTAGTGAGATGTTTGACTTGTATATCTTTGACTGCCTGATTTTGACAGGCCGCTGCAAACTTTAAAAACAAAGTAAAAGACTGGCGATAAGAGTTGATGGTTTCATCGCTTGCCCCTTTTATCCTGGGAAGATACTGATCAAAAAATTGATGGAGACAGGTTGAAAGTTTCATATTTCTTCTTGCCGGCTTATTGCAAAATCGACTAATCCCTGCCGGTGCTCGGCATCAACAACTTTAAGATAAACGGCAGTATATCGATATTTGCGATGTCCCAGATATACTGCCAGTATCGGCAATGCATTCTGGGGCGATTTGCCCTGTTGTTTGATTCTTTTCAGAGTATTTATGGCAAAAGAGTGCCTCAAGCTGTGCGGCCTGGGATTTCCAAACGTTGTGTTGGCGATGATTCGCCTGGGCTGATTAATTCCGATATCTTTAACGGCCTGGCCAAATACCTTGTAAATCCTTTTACTTGATAATGTATGGCCGTTTTGTCAGGGCAAGAGATATGGAGTTTGACCCTGGATAAAGGCTTTTCGTACAGCGAGATAATTACCCATTTCACTGATGACAGTCTTAGGTACCGGTATCAATCGATCTTTGCTGAACTTAGTCTTCTCGATATAAAT
>JAJSZW010000099.1 GCA_030262895.1 Deltaproteobacteria bacterium
AATGTGGATTGAACCAGTGGACTTTATAGAATGCAAGGAAAACAGCATTGTGCTCTCATGTACAAATACTTTTTCAAAAAAACGTATTCTTGACCACTATGGTTCAATTATAAAAACAGAAATAAAAAGAATTTCCGGTAAAGCATACAATCTTGGTATCGAGGTTTTCCACAAAACCTGTAAAAAAGAGAGCTCAGGTTTTAAAAAGGATAATAACATTCAGATCCCTCTGCCTGGGGTTAATTTACGTCCGTATAACGGCCGACTATTAAGAAGGGATTTTACTTTTGATCAGTTCGTTGTCGGCAACAATAATGACTTTGCTTATTTAGCGGCACTTGACCTTGCTTCAAAAAAGAATTCCCAGCAAAATTCCTTATTTTTATTATCAAAGATCGGAATGGGGAAAAGCCATCTTTCTCAGGCTATAGGTCACCATATAATATCTCAATATCCGACAGAACATGTATCTTATATAACCGCTGAAGATTTTACCAATGAAATGGTTAATGCTTTCAGGAATGGTTCAATTGATGAATTCAAAAAAAAATACAGGAATGAATGTGATGTATTGCTTCTTGAAGATGTGCATTCTTTAAGTGGGAAGGAGCGTACACAGATCGAGCTGGCTTTAATTCTTGATTACCTTTTTGAAGCAGATAAAAAAATTATTTTTTCAAGTTGTTACCTCCCTTCTGACATTCCTAAACTTAATGAAAAGTTGATATCGCGGTTTTCATACGGTCTTATTTCAAATATCGGCCCTCCTGGTTTCAGGACAAGAGTCAAAATATTACAGAAAAAATCGAAAAATAATGGGCATAATTTACCTGAGGAAGTAATCGAGTATTTAGCCAGTGAACTGACAGCGGATGTCAGGCAGCTTGAGAGCGGACTTATAGGAGTTACAGCCAAGTCATCAATTCTTGGAGTGCCGATCGACCTTGATCTTGCGGAAAGTGTAACCCGGAATATAGTCAGGCAACGTAAAAATATTACAATAGATGTCATTAAGAAACTTGTTTGCAAGCATTTCAATATTGCCATAAAAGATATTATTTCGAGTTCCCGAAAACAAAATTTTGTTCGTCCAAGACAAATAGCAATTTATCTTTCAAGGAGATATACGGATTCACCTCTTCAGACAATTGGTAAAAGTTTCAACAGATATCATGCTACAGTCCTTCATTCCATTGGTATCGTTGAACGAGGGCTAAAAGAAAAAGGAGCTCTGCAGAGACAGGTGGAAATTTTTAGCAAGAAACTTGAATCAGGCAAATTCTGACTCCCATTTTTTATATTTCAGCCACAAAGACACCAAGATTATAATATATAATTTATTGGTTACTAGCCATCGGATGTATCCTGTATCGGGGATAAGGCTTAAAATCCATATCCCCCTTTGTGTCTTCGTGCCTTAGTGGCTACTGTTTTTCCATAGTTTTGGCTTAATCACACTGACTTTCAATGGCAATTAGTGATAAAACTTTCAAAAAGCTTAAAGATATAGCAGGCAAGTCCAATTTCAGCAAAGCTAAAGAAGATCTTGTATGCTATGCTTATGATGCAACTGCGCTGACTTATCTGCCTGACGCAGTCCTGTTCCCGCAAAATGCCCTGGAAATTTCCGCTATTCTAAAGCTCGCCAATAAAGATAGTTTTTTTGTTATCCCAAGAGGTGCCGGTTCCGGGATGACAGGAGGATCTCTTGCTGTAAAGGGGGGGATTATCCTTGCCATGACCCGCTTTAACCGTATTCTAAAAATAGATAAGGAAAACCTTATTGCCAGTGTTGAGCCGGGTGTTGTTACAGGCCGTTTTCATGAAGCTGTTGAAAAGGAAAATCTTTTTTATCCCCCGGATCCCTCAAGCTCTGAATTTTGTACTCTGGGCGGCAACCTGGCAGAATGTGCAGGAGGCCCACGTGCAGTTAAATATGGGGTTACCCGTGATTACGTGCTTGGGATAGAAGCGGTTCTTCCAACTGGAGAAATTATAAATACCGGAGTAAGTACAGCCAAGGGGGTAGTAGGATATGACCTGACCAGGCTTCTTGTTGGATCAGAAGGGACGCTAGGGGTAATTACGCGCATGACTCTCAGGCTTTTACCACTTCCCGAGGCAGTCAGTACTATGACCGCTGTTTTTAATAATATGGAAACCGCTGCAAAGGCGGTTTCAGCGATCATTCGATACGGCATAATACCGCGGACCATAGAATATATGGATAATGCTTCAATTAGATGTGTTGAAGAGTATCTTAATATGGGACTGCCTGTTAATTCTGAGGCATTGCTTTTAATTGATGTCGATGGAAAAGAAAAAGAGGTTGAAATTACAATAAATCAGATAGAAGAACTTTGTATTTCTCAGGGGGCTGCGAATGTGGAAAAAGCCGGGACTAAAGAGGATGCCGCTAAACTCTGGAAAGCTCGAAAGGCGATCTCGCCGGCTTTGTTTAGATATGGTCAGGATAAGATTAATGAGGATATTGTAGTTCCCAGAAACAAGATACCTGATATGGTAAAAAAAATAGATGAATTAAGAAAAAAAACCGGACTTGTTATGGTGAGTTTCGGCCATGCCGGCGACGGAAATATTCATTTTAATATAATGCTTGATAAAAAGAATAAAGAAGAGCTTAAAAAGGCGGAAGCCGCAGTTGAAGCTCTGTTTGAATATACACTCGAACTGGGCGGAACTATTTCAGGCGAACATGGTGTCGGTATAACCAAGTTGCCTTATATTCAAAAAGAGATAGGGGCTGTGGAGCTCGGCCTTATGAAAAAAATAAAAAAAATTTTTGATCCGAACGGTGTATTAAATCCCGGTAAAATTTTTCCTTAATATAGACTTTCAGATAAATAATTTCACTGCGTT
Source organism: Deltaproteobacteria bacterium (assembly GCA_030262895.1). Lineage (GTDB taxonomy): Bacteria > Desulfobacterota > Desulfobacteria > Desulfobacterales > ETH-SRB1 > B13-G4. The sequence continues at coordinate 2,881 of JAJSZW010000099.1, forward strand.
ATCAGTCGTCGACGTATAACTAATACGCCTTTCTCCTTCTATCCTTGTGAAATTAATTATCTGAAAGTCTATATGTAAGCGTTCACGGAACGTTTTTTCAATCCTATTGCATCCTTATGGATAGAGCATCTGAAGATACAAGGTCGTTCAATATTTCCAGTCTGATATTTTGATCACATTCTATAGAGCAACGCAATCTTAGCGAACAATATTTGTTACATATAGCATCATTGATATCGAAATTGCCGAAACATCCCAAATAATTATCAAAAGACATATTATCAGTTAATTTTTTTTTCATACGCTGTCCTTTAGTAAGTTAAGCATCTCATCATGAATTTTTCCGTTACTGGCCAGAATTTCCTTTTTGTCGATCGTAAACAGCTTGTTTGAAAAATCTGTTATAACAGCCCCTGCTTCACTTGCAATCAGCACACCTGCAGATGTATCCCAGGATTTCAGATTTTGTTCCCAGAAGGCATCGAATCGTCCGCAGGCCACAAAACAAAGATCAAGCGCCGCAGAACCTAACCTTCTAACACCCTGGGATGCTTTCAGACAATTAGAAAAGCGGATCATTAAGGAGTCGATAATGTTTTTAAAATCGTAAGGGAAGCCAGTTACAAGCAGGCTTTCTGAAACCGATTTTGAGCCTGAAACTTTTATTGGCCTGCAATTTAATTCAGCTCCTTTTCCCTTTACAGCGGTAAAAAGTTCTTCTGTTGCCGGATTAAAGACAATGCCGAGAACTATATTTCCTTGCAAGGCAAAAGCTATGGATATGGAAAACATACTGAGCTGATGAGCAAAGTTTGTTGTTCCGTCGAGAGGATCAACAATCCACTCATAATCAGCTTTGCCTTTATTAAAACCGCTTTCTTCGGCTAATATGGAATGATCTGGAAATGCATTTAATATTGTCTCAATTATTACTTTTTCTGATCCAATGTCAGCTTCTGTAACAAGATCAATTTCACCTTTTTTGTTAATACCGGATAACTTGCCAAGATATGACCGAAGAATTATTCCGCCTTTATAAGCAGCAGCGATACCGACTCTTTTTACAAGTTCCAGATCCATAAGTTGAATAAAATACAATTATTTTTCTTTAGAAGTCAACCTAATAAAATTTCTTAGACCTAAGTTGAGCGATTTTTGGGGAAGATATGTGCTGAGATCTTGATGCATAAGGGTTTGCGAAAACCGCAGGCATACCCGTGGATATGTCGAGGATTTTCGTGAATCCTTGATGCGCAAGAGATCAGTGCAGATCAAGCCAAAAATCGCTCAATTTAGGTTAGATGCTGTATTGCATTTTCCATTTTTTCAATAAGCGGCATCAAAGTTGATTTGTTAATAGCCGATATGGGGGTTCCATCAAGGTCAATGCCGAGCCTGTTAATCGTTTCCCTGTCAACGAGATCCTGTTTGTTCAGAATACGAATTAATGGGATATTGTGCAGATTTAAGTCTGATAGTATTCTTTCGACAGACTTGATCTGATCTTTAAAACGCGGACTGCTTATATCTATCACATGCAGCAGGAGGTCGGCACTTTCAAGTTCTTCAAGAGTTGCGCGAAAAGCAACCACAATGTCTTTTGGCAGATCTTTAATGAATCCTACCGTGTCTGTAATTATGACTTCAGTATCCCTGGGAAATTTAAGACGCCTGCTGGAAGGATCTAAGGTGGCAAAAAGCCGGCTTTCAGCTAGAACATTGCTTTTTGTAAGTGTGTTTAACAGGGTTGATTTCCCGGAATTGGTGTAGCCTATAATCGAAATAACAGGCAATCCTTTTTTGCTGCGCTTTGCCTTTTGATGCTTACGCTGTTTTTTTACATTTAATAAAGCCTTCTCAAGTCGTGCTATATTGTCGCGTGCACGCCTTCTGTTTATTTCCAGCTTGGTCTCGCCGGGACCACGGCCACCAATACCTCCGGTTAAACGTGACATGGCGGTATTTTTTGTAACAAGTCTTGGAAGCAGATATTTAAGTTGAGCAAGCTCAACCTGAATTTTTCCTTCTTTTGTTTGAGCTCGTTGAGCAAAAATATCCAGAATAAGCTGCGTCCTGTCTATGATCTTTAAATCTATATTATCTGTAATGGAGCGAATTTGCGACGGGTTCAACTCCTGATCGAAGATTAGAAGTGTTGCTCCCTTCTGAAGTGTTTGTATAGTGAGTTCCTGGAGCTTGCCGGGACCAAGGAGAAATCTTGAATCAGCCCTTTTGCGTTGTTGAAGTACGGTGCCGGCTACTTCAATACCACTTGAGCCGGCAAGTTCTTTCAGCTCTTCTAAAGAGTCCATTGCTTTACGCCTGGGAGCAGTCGTTACGCTTACGAGAAGGGCTCTTTCTTTGTCTTGATTTGCTTTATATAAGGATCCTGCATGGCTGAGTTCAGACTCAAGAGCCTGTATAAGTTCAACACATCCAATATCAAGCTGATTGAGATTAAGCGGTCCCAATATCTGATAAGGCTTTCCATCTTTACTGGTCGGAAGAATATGGCTTGCATGAACTTGATATGGAAGACCATCTTTAGTTATTGTAATTGCAGCCATAACATCCAGTCTTAAAAAGACTAAGTCGTTGAAATCATCGTTTGTTAAAGATTCTTTTTTTAGATGAGTGTGTATACATCTCAGGCCCCTCAGACGACCAGGGGCAGCCCTGTATCCACTTGTGTCAGGTATGACTATTGTATGATGGCTTCCTACGATTACGAAGGCTATCCTGCCTCGCCGATTGACAAGGAGACCTATCTGGCGGCGCATTTCATAGGAAAGCCTGCTGATATCGGCCGCAAGTTCGGGTGTGATGAGGAAGTTATCGGGGATACGGCGTCTGTAAAGATTTTCAAGGCTTCGGATTTGATTTGCCTTTAAGCCGGATGTATTTCCGAAAAGCCGTTTCATATTATTTTTTTTGGACAGGATTTACAAGATATTCAGGATTTAAATTATTGTAGCCGTTCACGGCTTGAAACTTGGAACTTGAAATTGGGAAGAACAGTACAAAAGCATGAAGGCCAAATTTCTAATTTCAATGTTCCGTGAACGCTTACAAATCTTGTTTATCCTGTTATACTGTCAGATTCTTTTTCAAAAGGCTAAATTGTTACGCTATTTCTATTTTTCAAATGCAAGATTTTCAAAACGCGTATAGCTATCCAAAAAGGTCAATGTTGCCTCTCCTATAGGACCGTTTCTATTCTTTCTAATCAGAATATCAGCCGTACCTTTTTTGGGATTGTTTTCATCGCTGTTGTATATTTCGTCTCTGTATATAAAAGCTACTACATCTGCATCCTGTTCAAGAGCCCCGGATTCTCTCAGATCTGAGAGTCTTGGCTGCTTGTCATTTCGTTGCTCAAGCATTCTGTTAAGCTGAGATAAAGCCATTACCGGAACGCCAAGTTCTTTGGCCAAGGCTTTCAGAGATCTTGATATTTCGGAGATTTCAAGATCTCGACGTTCAGCAGACATACGGCCTTTCATAAGCTGGAGGTAATCGATAATGACAAGGCCTATATCTTTTTCCATTTTTAATCTGCGGGCCTTTGCTCGGATTTCCATACCTGAGATATCCGGAGTATCGTCAATAAAAATAGAAGTATCAGACAGCACCCCTGCGGCATCTGTCAGTTTGCGCCAGTCTTCCATGCTGAAAAAACCTCCTCTTAAACGAGATGAATCAATTCTCGCTTCAGAACAGAGCAAACGCATTGATAATTGTTCTTTTGACATTTCAAGGGAAAATATGGCTACAGGTACATTTGCATCAACCGCGGCGTTCCTGGCAATATTAAGGGCCAGTGCTGTTTTTCCCATACTCGGGCGTGCTGCAAGAATTATAAGTTCTGATTGCTGCAACCCTGATATAAGATTATCAAGGCGGGTAAACCCTGTTGGAACGCCGGTTACCAAGGCCTTATTGCCCTGTCGTTCTTCAAGGGTCTCAATATTGCCATCAATTATTTCGCTTATAGGATAGTATGATTGTTTATGCTTATTTTTTGAAATTTCAAAAATTGAACTTTCAGCAAAGTCTATTATTTCGTCAACATTACCCCTGTCCTCAAAGCATTCTTTGGCGATTTCATTTGCTCTTTCTATAAGACGCCTTAATGATGCTTTGTCATGAACAATTTTAGCATAATGTTTTGCATTTACAGCAAGCGGAACGGTATCAACAAGCGTGGCTAAATATGTTGCCCCTCCAATCTCTTCTAAATTCCCCCTTTCTTTGAGAGCGTTGGTAAGAGTTACAAGGTCAACAGGTTCATTCTTTGAAAAGAGTTCAACAATACCGGAAAAGATCTTTTGATGGGCGGATCTATAGAAATCCTCTGGTGAAATAATATCGATAATATCGAGTAATGTATTGTTGTCTATAAGAATTCCGCTGAGTAAAGATTCTTCGGCTTCAATACTTTGAGGAGGAATTTTATAAAGAGAGGGATCTTGTTTGTTTTGAAACTGCCTATCTGTCATTTAAATACAATAACTTTATTCTGGGACTATTTCAACAGTTATTTCAGTCTCAACTCCTTTGTAAACTCGTATAGGAACTTTGAATGTACCTATTTTCTTTATGGGTTCACTAAGCAGAACCATTCTTTTTTCGACTTCTATATTCTGGTTTGCAAGTGCATCAATAATATTCTTCATAGAGATCGAGCCATACAGGCGATCTTCTTCACTAACTTTCGCAGCTATCTTGCAAACAACCCCTTCAAGTTTATTGGCCATTTCTTCAGCAAGGCTTTTTTCTTTAGCTATCTGGAGTTTAAATTTGATCTTTTCCTGTTTCAGCATTCTGCGATTTTGAGGTGTATCCGGCACAGCCTTATTCTGAGGCAAAAGATAATTGCGGGCATAACCTTTGGCAACATTAACTTCGCTGCCGATTATGCCTAGTGATTGTATAGTTTCTTTCAAAATTAATTTCATTATAACCTCCACAAATAACTTTATAGCTGAGTTGTTAATATTGTAAGCGTTCACGGAACGTTGAAATTAGAAAATAGAAATTGAAAATTTGGCCTTCATGCTTTTGTACGGTTCTTCCCAATTTCTACTTTATCTTTCCCAAATTTCTACTTTCCAATTTCAAGTTTCAAGCCGTGAACGGCTACCTAATATGTTAGTTTTAACTTTCTTTTTTTATACCTAATTTCCTGAAATTAAGCCACATGTCAAAGAATCCAAGTCCTATAACAGAAAGCAGAACCAACTGTTGCAAAGCAAGGACACTGTAAAGGAAAATCCTGAATATGCGGGGAACATTTTTTTTCTCAAAATAAAAGGACACAATTGCTATGCCTTGGAAAAAATATATTGTCAAAAGGATAATCAGACCGTTTAATCCTAAAATTTTAAAAGAATTGTCCGGCAAAATAAGCATCACGCCGCATCCTATAAAAAGCCAAACCATGAATTCCGGCGCTTTCCATAATTTAAGAGAGTCAAAATCAGGAAAAAAAATATTTTTAGCTTTAAGCAAGGGCTTTGCGATTAACAGACTGGTCCATGACACAAATAAGGTTAAAGATATAAGCATAGCAGGAATAATTCGTATAAGTACGTAGTGGATCTTTTCCATTGAATTCGAGATAACGTGTATGCTTTCTTCCGGAACCCCCAAACTCTCATACATCGCCATAGTCAGCTCGAGATTTCGTGATATATATTCAGATGCCAAGGTGTAAATTCCAGTGTTTGATAAATTGCTGTAAAAGAACAAGATAACAATTACCGTTATTAGAACGGAGGCGCACGCATAACTAATTGTCTTGTCAATTGATAAACGCATCTCAAATAGTTCACTAAGGACAAACCCCAGCAGCAGCAACTCTGCAAAGAAAAATATATCTAATGATATACTGCCTGTCATCACAATCATTATTATGATTGATAAGATATAGACTATAATTCCTGTTGTTCTCCCGAGTTTTGAGCGATAAAAAAGAATTGGCAGAGGGATAAACAAAGAAAAGAAAAATCCTATGATCGGCAGATATGTTGAAGCTGTAAATATAAGACCTATTATTGCTATGCCACTTATTATATCCTTTGATATATTTCCTTGAACGGTTTGAGACACTATTTTCTTCTCCTCGGGGACAACACACGTTAGATAACGTTAAATATAGTCAATAGTCCCCACGTAAGGTAGAAGTGCAATTGTTCGGGCTCGCTTTATGGCATGTGTCAGAGCGCGTTGATGTTTAGCGCATGTTCCAGATATACGTCTTGGGATAATTTTGCCTCGTTCAGTAATGAAATATTTGAGTGTTTTAGGGTCCTTATAATTTATTGCAAGACTTGTATCTGCGCAGAAACGGCATATTTTTCGGCGATGATATATTCTTTTTTTACCTGGAGTTCTTGTTCTTGAATTTCTTTTTGAATTTGAAGGAACAGCCATTTTTTTCTCCTATTTATTCACTTTCCGTTGTTTTTGTTGTTTCATCCTCAGCCGTTTCAGAATCATTAATATCAGGGATATCAGGAGCGCTCAGTTCGATATCGGATTCATTTTGATCGGGCTCGGTTTCTTTAGCTTCAGCTTTGGCTATTTCTTCTTTAATAAGTTCTATATCAGCATATTTGTCAAGTAAGACTGTCATATACTTCATGACCCGGTCATCAATTCGGAAAAAACGTTCCATTTCGTTAACGAATTTTCCTGTTCCGCAATAGTCTAAACGAACATAATACCCACGAGATTTTTTCTTGATTTCATATGCAAGCCTTCTGCCTCCCCATTCATCGAGCGTTACCAGAAGGCATTCCTCTTGTTTGATTAAGTCTTTTACTTTTTCGAAAATAGGGCTCCGTTCTTCATCTGAAAGATCAGGATCAATAATTATAAATGTTTCGTACCTTCGCATTAAACCTCCTCTTGGCTGTTAAGCCCTGAAATAATAATAATTCAGAGCAAGGAATGAATTTTAAAAAAATAAATGAAAGAATAAATGAATAAATGAAAGAATCAAAAATTTGTTTAAATAACAAACCAGCTCATAGCTGTCAAGATGTTCCTTATGATTTTTCTTTATAAGCTTTCTTTACAATGATGCAAGGCGGTGCTATCATTATCAATGAAAAATTCAGGAAGAATTCTATTTAGCGAGCCCTTAGTCCGGCAATAATTTTTTCTATGCGAAAGGTTAAGTCAAGTCATGACAAATCACAAGAGATGGTCGATTATTTGCCCCAACTGCCGAAAACTGATAAGCGCAGATGAATCTCGTTGTCCATACTGTGGTATATCAAAGCCAGGTGCATGGTGGAAAAATAATTTATTGACCCAAGGAGTCAGCAGTGCTGACCAGATCATCAAAGCAGTAATCTATGCCAACATAGGCATGTACATTATATCGCTTTTGTTTAATTCCCGTTTGCCGGGCCTTTCGTTTAATCCACTTTATATTCTGTCTCCTGAAAACAGAAGCCTTCTGTTACTGGGAGCAACAGGTACCATTCCAGTTGACAATATGCACGGATGGTGGACAATTGTCTCTGCCAATTACCTTCACGGAGGAATATTGCACATTCTTTTTAATATGTTTGCCTTCAGCCAGATAGCACCCCTGGTCAGTCGGGAATATGGTGTTTATCGGATGTTTATCATCTATACTATAAGCGGAATTATCGGTTTCAGGATTTCTTATTTAGCCGGCGTTGCATTCACCATAGGTGCCTCTGCCGCCATATGCGGGTTGATAGGGGCAGCGATTTACTATGGCAAAAGCCGCGGCGGGACTTACGGGCAGGCCATTTACAGGCAAATCGGAGGATGGGCGCTTGGGATTATGCTGTTCGGTTTTGTTGTGCCTGGCATCAATAACTGGGGGCACGGGGCTGGAATATTGGCAGGGGCTGCTCTTGGATTTTTTATGGGTTATAATGAAAGAACTAAAGAAAGCCTGCTTCACAAAATTCTTGCCGGAAGTTGTGCGATTATTACAGTAATAGTGTTGTGCTGGGCGGTTGGTTCCGGAATATTATCAATGTAAAACCTGTTGAAATAAATTGAAGCTTTATGATTTATCACCTTTATCGCTACTGTCCAGTTTGTCAGCTTTTTTTTTATCAGCATCGGTTGTTGCGCTTTTAAAATTCTTTATTGCTTTTCCTACACCTGCTCCGATTTCCGGAAGTTTGCCAGCTCCGAATATAATTAGAATAATAACAAGTATTATTATAAGTTCAGGCATACCGATTCCAAACATAAAATCCTCCTATGAGACCCTATTTGTCGGGCTCGTTTTGTTTAAATTCCTGCAGAAGCTGCTTAAACTCTTTTGACTTTAGATATTGGCTAATGGCATTCTGATGATTTATCCACGTTTTCCAGACATCTATCCAGGCATCATTGTGCCAGTAAGAGTCAGAGTTTCCTTTCCCCTTAATTTTTTCAATATAGTCATTAAATTCTTCCATGCAACTCTCGCAGAGTCGATATGATACCTTAATGTTGCGGGAATCATTTTTCTTTTGATGTGCGAGACTAATTTGAGAGCCGCATTTTTCGCATTTAAAGGAGCACCGTGTACATTGAAAAACCTTCTGTATCGCAAGAATTTTGCGTTTTTTTATTAGATTGGCTTTCTTATCTCTGGTTAACTGAAGTTTACTATCAAGTGATATAATATCTGCCATAACAGGTTAAATTTTCCAGACGAGCGAGAAATAAATTATTTTTTCCACAAAGACTATATGATATAATTTTAAAATATAACACCAGTATAGTTTAGTGTCAATCTTTTACAGGTTAGAGCAGGGTCACGTCATTTAAGCTGATAACCTCTTGAATTCACAAGAATTGCTTGCTTATTCAATTTTCAATAAATTCGAAGCACGAGGCTCGAAATCCGAAACAAATACAAATGACCAAAATTCAAAATTTCAAACATGGTGGAACGTCAAAGATATTGCATAAGTGCCTGACATGTTTTGGTCATTTGATATTCGAAATTAGATATTGTTTCGAGTTTCGATATTCGTATTTCGGATTTTGAGGTCCCCACAAACTCTAAATATTAGCACTTTAGCACTGACTTTGACGTTTCCGTGAACGCTTACGTATATTCCTTGTAAATTCATTGGTTTTATGATAATTAATACTAATATTTATAACCTTCCGAGGTATACGGTATGAAAGGAGCATGAATTGTGATTAAAAACTTTCAGGCAAACGGTCTTCCCGTTTTAATAGGAAGTCTTCCTATGGATAATCATGCAGAAGCTGTAAAACTTGTTTTCAGATATACTCCTGAAATTCCCTTATGGGTTCAGCTTCCGGTTTATAAAGAAGAAGGAATGATTGCACAGTTTCTTCCCGGTTTGCCGGGTCTTGTTGTTGAAAAAGAAAAAGTTTATATAGATACCGGCGCAGGTGGTTTTGGTGAAGAGCTTCTTAAATTCTATGAAGACTACATGGCTGTATTTGAAGGTGGTGGCGATCTTTCCGGATCAAGATTTGTCTTAGCAGAGGATACGGCAAGTGGTTTTTTTGAGTTTACAAAGCAATTAAAGGCGGTTTCCGTTCCCCCGGTTGCAGTTAAGGGCCAGATAACAGGCCCTCTAACTTTTTGCACAGGTATGAACGACCAGGATGGAAAGGCGATATTTTATGACGAACAGATAAGGGATGCGGCTGTAAAGCTTTTGGCCCTCAAAGCCGGATGGCAGGTCAGAGAACTTTCAAAATTCGGAGTTCCCGTAATTATTTTTTTTGATGAACCCGCACTTGCCGGTTTCGGCTCATCTGCGTTTATAGGTATATCAAGCGATGAAGTAGAAAAATGTTTTGAAGAAGTTATAGAAGCCGTTCATTCAGAAGGCGGTATTGCTGGAATACATGTTTGCGCCAATTCCGACTGGTCGCTGGTACTTGGTTCTTCGGCAGATATAGTCAGCTTTGATGCATATTCTTTTTTTGACAGATTTGTTCTTTACGCTGATTATATTAAGAAATTTATGGAATCAGGACGCATTCTTGCATGGGGCATAGTGCCCACCTCAAAAGCAGAGGATGTTGAAAAAGAGACAGTCGATTCGCTGGTGACAAGATGGGAAGATGAAGTGCGGGATTTAGAAGCTCTTGGATTTGACAGATCT
>JAJSZW010000100.1 GCA_030262895.1 Deltaproteobacteria bacterium
AAATGAGAATAAAATACGTTGTTTCGCAAATCACAAAAACGGCTCTCATTATCATGATATTAGCGATATCCAGCCAAGCCAATGCAGCTTTGCTATCCTTCGTCAACGGAGGTTTTGAAGGTTATACAGGCAATACTAATACATTTAATTCAGCCGTTCCCCCTGGATGGACTACGACTGGCAAGGCTCCCGATACTTTCGATGGAAATACTAATTTTGCGAATTACACATGGGGAGCAAGTAGTACCGGCGGCGACTTCCTTCACGGCATTGGTCGGCAGCCAGCTTTGACAGAAAGTGCTCAGCAGCTTGCCCTCGATGGCCTCGTAATTGGTCAAAAATATGAGATTTCCTTCGAGCAAAGCATCTCTCGCTGTGATTATTCACAAACGGGTGGCTTCTGGCGTATCTTTTTTGGCAGCGAATCTCACGATTCCGCTCTCATGGCGATACCTGATTCCGGCGTATTTGAGGGCTGGGATTGGATGACCATGTTATTCACAGCTACTTCGACAACACAGTCGCTTACAGTCTCTGCGATGAGCGATACTGACGAGCTAAGAGCTGATCTAGGAATCGATAGTTTCTATATCGGGGATCCGGGTGAGAACCCAGATCCTCCGGATGAAACACCTATCCCCGAACCAGCCACAATGCTGTTGCTCGGTTCAGGTTTTGTAGGTCTTGCAGGCTTCAGAAGGAAGAAAAATTTAAAAAAATAAAACAATTTGATCTAAGTAACTTTTAAAAAGGCAAGCATCATTTATGCTTGCCTTTTTTGCCTTGGTCCAAAATGGGAGCAACTTATTTTTTATTCCCCTCTTTTTACAAATTAATCATACAATTCAACTCAGAGGAAATCAACAAGCCTGGGCAACAGCGATACGGCGTAAAGCGGCAGATTACATATTTTCACGTCTTTTTTGAAATTAAGCAGATTTGTCCGCGCGAGCATAGCCGGTTCGAACTGCAAATCATAAGACCGCAAGCTTTTGCTCTTTGGATTAATACCTGCTTTAACCTCCAGCGGACAGATCTGACCTGCAAATTCACAGAGGAAGTCAAGCTCGGCCTTGCCGCCTTTTGCACCTTTTGACGATGTCGGGAGCAATGCGGCCTAAGTCCTTTGATTTTAGTAAAATTGGCCGTGAAATAGCCCACTATTTCTGTAATTTTGCTCAATCGGATCGACCAAATCTAACTCAAATCTGTGAAGTTATTTTTCGCCGAGCCCTAAGGAGCGAAAATGACACCTAAAACAAAGGATTTTTTTAAACTCTAAAATGTTTATTAGTTGGCACGCAATTAGCTTGCTTTTAATTGAGCAAACAATTCAAAGATCGGATAATCAACAGTATATTCATAAAAATTTGAGAAACTAATTTTTCGAAAAAGGTAAACCCTGGGTAACCAGGGGACACAAAGCCACGGGTCCTGGAATATATCTTGAGACAGCCGAGCTGCCGAAAAAACAAAGCTCACCCCCTGCTTTTGGTGACTTGTTTTACGGCAAGAAACAAAAAACCAAAAAAAAGTGGGGGTGCATCATGAAACAAAACAATCAACATGGCAGGAAGTTTTTATCAACACTGTCCGGCATAACAATCTTTTGTTTTGCTGTAACAAGCTCGTTTATTCAGCGGGCAAAGTCCATCACACTGCCTAAACTCTGGAAAATCGGAAATACTCTTTGTACGCTCCTTGTTCTTGGAGTGATGTGTATTATACTGACCGGTTCAACCGGTTTTGCCGGACAACATAGGAATTCACAGGGCAAAAAGCGGGTCCTCGTGCAATATCGTGAAGGGGTGGTGAACGGCCAAACAAGAATGCTTGTTGAGCGCCACCGCGGGCGTGTTATCCGGCATTTGCGCGGTATTAATGCCCGTCTGATCGAAATTGCTGACGACGAAAACGTTGCTGAAGTCATTGAAAATCTGTCCAGAGATCCTCATGTCAAGTTTGCAGAAGAGGATAAATTGCTTCCCCCTGAAGAAATTTTCGCTAACGATACTTATTATGATGCGGCATGGCATCTTGAAAAAATAGATGCTCCTTCTGCATGGGAAACATCAATGGGTGAGGGTGTTGTTGTGGCTGTTTTAGATACGGGTGTGGATGAAGATCATCCTGATCTGTTTGGCCAGACAGTTCCAGGGTGGAATACTTACGATAATAATGCCGACACGTCAGATGTATACGGGCATGGCACCATGGTGGCCGGTATAGTCGGAGCCGCAAGCGACAACTGGATCGGAGTGACTTCCATTGCCTGGGATACTCTCATTATGCCCGTTCGCATCAGCCGTCCCGACGGCTATGCGTACACCAGTGACATCGCAGAGGGAATCGCCTGGGCCGCCGATAATGGCGCGCAGGTGGCGAACATCAGCTACGATGTGTCCGAAAGTCTTACCGTGCAAAATGCTGCTGCTTACATGCAGGAACGCGGCGGAGTGGTAGTGGTTGCATCAGGAAACAGGGGGGGAGATCGAGGTTTTGTGCCCAGCACGGCGCTTATCTCTGTAGGAGCTACTGACAGTAATGACGTGCGTGCGCTTTTTTCGAGTTATGGGGAATATCTTGATCTTGTGGCCCCAGGAGTAGGCATATATACCACACGTCTTGGAGGAGAATACGCTACGCCAGCCGGAACATCCTTTTCAAGCCCTGTAGTGGCTGCCGTGGCTGCACTCATGATTTCGGTTAATCCTGCCCTGGACCCAGTCAGGATTGATACGATCCTCAAAGAAACCGCAGATGACCTCGGAGAGGAAGGCAATGATATCTATTACGGAGCAGGCCGCGTCAATGCCGCCGCAGCCGTGCTTGCTGCCTGGGAATCGGAAAATCCGGATAGTGAAGTCCCTGTGGTGGCCATCGTGTCGCCTGCAGATGGGACCGTTTCAGGTGTCGTCCGAATTGATGTGAGCGCCTCAGACGACGTGGGAGTAACCCGGGTGGAACTCTATGTCGATGGTCAGATAATGGGAACTGAGACCTCGGAGCCTTTTGTTTTCAATTGGGATTCTACCACGGTGCCTGATGGGGAGGCGACACTGTCGGCTTACGCTTACGATGCCGCAGGAAATGAAGGAATCTCTTCTCCCGTGACGCTCGATATACAAAACGAGTCGGATCCGGAAATCTGCGGAGACCTGGATGAAGACGGAGACGTGGATTATTACGACTACATGATCTTCCGCGCAACTTTTGGCCTTCATGCGGGAGATCCCGGCTATGTTGAAGAGGCCGACTCTGACGGAGATGAATGGATAACACTGATAGACTTTGCAGCCTGGTACGGTTGCTATCGGGATTATTGGGCCGGAAGATAAGCGGTGGGGTCTGTTTTGGACCTTTGAGGTGAACACAAAGAAAGAAAGAGCCAAAGGAATCAAAAAAAGCTAAGGCCGCTTGGCATGTGCCAGGCGGCCTCTTTGTTATGGAGGAGGCGCAATTTTGCACCTCCATCCGGTTCAAGCAATTAATGCTTCTTTTTCCTGCGACGGGCTGCCACAAGTCCCGCAAGCCCGGTTCCCATCAGGAAAAGCGTTGCCGGTTCCGGGGTCTGGGTGATATTGGCGGGTGTGCACTCCCAAGCAGCGAATGATCCGCCTGGCAAAATAAAACCTTCCGTAGTATCACTCACGGCCAGATCGAGCGTGGAAAAACCCATATCCAAGCAATGGAAGTCCAGGGTCGCGAGGAGAACATTTCCCCATATGGGACCCAACCGAAAACCTGCGAATCCATCATCTGTTGTGCTCGGAAGTGGTGGCGTCCAATCTGGTCCAATGGTAAGGGAATCCCAGCTCATCTGAGTGTTGTCATAGACAAGGTCAAGGCCCCACGCCAGGGTAGCATCAGTTTCCGGAATATCGGCCCACAGGTCAACCCAGAATGTGTCACAGACCTCGACTTCGATGTCTGACGGGTTGAATTCCAGTGCGATGGTGGCCTGGGCCGGCATGACGTTTATGCACGCCAGTGCCACCACCATAGCGCAAATTAAAAATAGCTTTTTCATTATTATTTTCCTCCTTATTCTAATATTGTGAAGTCAATCGTAGCGCTTCTTTTATGAAAATCCAGGCCCGGCTCATCCGGGCCTGGGGCATATACAGTTGCCGGTTATGGTGGTGGTAAGAGGCTTGAAATGTATGCCATGTAACACTGATACCACGCGGCAAAATCAGGCAGAGCTACCAGACCATCAAAATCAAAATCAGCCTCAGCATTCCAGTTTGGATCTCCGGGTGAACTGCCGAAATAGGATAGGAATGCGTTATAGTCATCCTCGTCAACATCCAAATCACCATCAAAGTCACCACAGATTGGAGGATGTCCAGACATAACCTCAACAATCATCTGGTCACTGTTCATCATCCCGCTGTCATCCCGGACAGTCAGTGTGACAGTATAGGTGTCTGCATGTGCTGGAAAGACATGCGTTGGATTCGGTCCTGTTAAATCATCCGTTCCGTCTCCATCGACATCCCAGCCATAGTACACAATTGTTCCGTCAGGGTCATAGCTTTCAGGTACTCCATGACCGTCACCGTTGCCGTCTTCATTCAGGGCATCGAAGTGTACTGTTGGGTCAGAGTCATTAACGGCCTGGTCAAACCCTGCATCGGCTACTGGCGCATTACCACCCACTTCAACAATCATCTGGTCACTGTTCATCATCCCGCTGTCATCCTGGACGGTCAGTGTGACAGTATAGGTTCCTGCACTTGGAAAGACATACGTGGGATACTCTCCTGTTAAATCATCCGTTCCATCTCCATCGACATCCCAGCCATAGTACACAATTGTTCCGTCAGGGTCATAGCTTTCAGGGTATCCATGAACGTCACCGTTGCCATCTTCATTCAGGGCATCAAACTGCACTGTATCACCGTCCACAACAGTTAATTGATCAAACCCTGCATCAGCAACCGGCCTAGTTGGACATGCATCACCGATACCGTCGCCATCACTATCAAGTTGATCCGGATTCGGGGTATCCGGACAGTTGTCACATCCATCCGCCCAGCCATCGCCATCCCGATCCGTAATCGCTCCTGTGATTATGGCAGAGATTACATTACCCATGTCCTCCGGGGTTCCGGTCGATAGAAGCGCCGTTCCGCCTGTACCGGTTGCAAGGTCGTTGGCATAGTTAACTACTGCAGTTCTCCATGGACTACCAACTATTGGAAATACTTTCACGTTGTTTGCATTGGCATCTAAGATTGCCTGGGTGATTGCAGCGGTATCAGCAGTAGTAGAAGAACTACCACCACCTTCAGGACATTCATCGCTGAGTGGAATGATAACCCTGGTATATCCGGGCTCCCATGGATACATATTAGAAATATCGCTGGTGGCTGGTCCCCAGTCTTCGTTATTATCTGAGAGCCCACCTGTGTATTCGTTCATTACTGAGGTCGTAATGCATGGAAAAATAGAACTATTCCAATAAGAGTATATCGCCCAGACATTATACACCACTGTAAATCCATCATCCCGGATATTCTGGACCACAGTGTCAACGACACTGCATAAGGACGTTCCTTCATCATTCATTGAGGCTGACGTGTCAAACACAAACACAATGTCAACATTCCCTGTCACAGGACATCCGCAGTTCTCAGCTGGCCCTGGCTGTGTCGAGCAGTGATCAATATCATCAGGGATGCCATCACCGTCCTGATCAGCCGGTTGTGCAAGTGCAGGCATTGATAACAACACCAAAAAGCTTGCCATTGTTATGGCCATGAAAAGTATCCTGGTCATGTATCCTATCTTTTTCTTTTCTCTTTTTTTCATGTTTTACATTTCTCCCCTTTTTTTAGGTCTCTGGTATGGTCCACCTTCTGCACACTTTTATTACTTTAAACCAAGCGGCGCTACACCTTTTCACCTCCTTTCCTCTCGTCCAAGATTTTTCAGTCCACAAAATTCATCATTACTTGATATTATAGTGTCAGGATGTTTGATAGAGGATATTCAAATTATAAACCTATTCTTTATTTAAAACAAATTATCATGGATACCTAAATCCACCATCAAAATTGTAGAAGTCTTAATAACCATAGGTTCATAAAGTTTTAGATATCATACTTAGGTGTAGGCAAAATTGCTACAAAACCTTATTACTAAAGGAATTTGTAAAATTAGGCGGTGGATTTTGGGATACTTCCCTTTTAGTTCTCCGGCCAGTAGCACATTCCCTGTCGTAGAGGCGTTCATCTAATCATCATGGTTACGGTAAATCCTCCTCCATGAAAGAGCCATAAAAATATACTTTAAGAAAAATTTGGCCCTTAAAATAAAGCAGATTGTTCATAGCACTCATTCTCCGGACATTCAAAAAAAAGCCGGGTTACCTTTTATAATCATTTAAGGCAACCCGGCTATCCTTTTTTTAGGACCCACGGCTTTCCGCCCCAGCCTCTCAACTGGTTTGGCTTTTTCATAATTGATATTAAATCTACTCTATGGCGCAATTATCATGCCATTTTTTGCAATAAGATTATTTTTTGATAAGTATTGGATATTTCATGGTATTTATATTTTACCTGCCGGATGCCGGCTTTTATGTTTGCCCAAAAAATGTGAAATAAACTTCCTTTTTACACATTTTTATGTAATAAATTACATAATGCAATCCACTCTTTTATTCAGAAGGATGGTATCGTCCATGGAAACGTAAGGATATCGAATATAACAGTTGCATCTATAAGCCGATAGGCTGGGGTATTGAGTGTCGGTTTGTTGCAATGAGAATTCCAAAGGAAAAGGACAAAAAGCCAGGGCAAGCTATACAATGCGTGCTTTTTGAAGATGATCGATATACATATCGAATATTCTGTACCAACCTGAGCGGCAAATCTAATGTTATTATTGATGAATACGATAAGCGGGCAGATGTTGAAAATTTGGTTGGTGAAGCAAAGAGTGAAGGCCTTGCCGCCTTTTGCACCTTTTGACGATGTCGGGAGCGATGTACCAGGTGGAGAGATTTGATTACAGGGATTTTCTCGATCAGAGTATGGGTATCGGGTGAAAGCGTTTCTGAAAACAAGATATTTCTCTTCTTGGAATGCTTAATAGAACTGCCCAGAGGTTTGCTGTGCGCGGGGAAAGCCTGCGACTTGATTTAACAACTTTTCTAATAGCTTCATCCCCAATGATTTGCCTCAAAAATCGGACATCTTCCCATTGTCCATATTCCAGTACGCGCTCAATGGTGTGGTCTGGGCAATCAAGAAGTTCACGACCTGTAAATCGAGTATCCCAGAAATAGGCCCTGAAATGGTCTGGCAGCAATCTTTGAGATTTCAATATCGATTTGGTATCATTCATAATTTAAATAAAGCACATAGAGTTGTCAAGTGGAGTCGCAACGAAAATTTGCTTACAGCCGACTGAAAAATCTTTAATCGCTTTAATTTTCCTTTACTTTTTGGTTTTAATTCATAAAAAAATTTCGTATAAAAGAATTTGGAAAGAAATAAGTGGAGATGAGGGGGGTCGAACCCCTGACCTCGGCATTGCGAACGCCGCGCTCTCCCAACTGAGCTACATCCCCACAAAACGATTTGATTTTTATATCAAATAGTATAAATCGGGTCAATCTAAATAAAATGTGTAAAAGTTCAGCCCTATGTGACAAAATTGCAATGGCTCACCGCAGAGACGCAAAGGGCGCAGAGGGAAGATGATTTTTCCTTAAAAAACAACCTCCGCGTCCTCTGCGTCTTGAGCGAAGCGGGCGGTGAGCTATTACAATAAAAGGAATAATAATTAATTATGGATAACAAAATTATTTTAACTGATGCATTTAAGTATAATAATATTGACCAGGATAAAATATTACCGCCTGAAGAAACAGTTAAGAGGTTCAAGGAAAAACTTAAAAAAATCGACCTTGATATTCTGGAAGATACTGTAAGAATTGATAATGGAAGGCTTGATATCCCTGTTTATTTCAGCATTTGCGGTAATGATGCATATGCTTTAACCGGAACAAGAAAACAGATGGGGAAAGGGGGAACTACCCATCAGGCCGAGGCGAGTGCTGTAATGGAGCTGGCAGAAAGATTCAGTTTGTTCAGCTTTCGCAATAATCCGGAAAATTTTTTAATTGAAAAGTATCGCAACATAAAAGATAAAGCTGTCCCGTTTGAGATGATTGCGCAATCCGTCAACGATGATTCCGATGATCTGGAAATTGCAGAAAAAATATTTGAAGATCTTCCTTTTAAATGGACAAAAGCATTCAATCTGACACAGAACAGAGAAATACTGATTCCATTTGACTGGTTTTTCACGATTAACGAGTTTAACGGCGCATGTGCCGGCAATTGTGTTGAAGAAGCAATTTCTCAGGGCATGTGCGAAGTTGTTGAAAGGCATGTATCATCAATAATAAGTCATAAAAAGTTGAACGTGCCTTCAATTAGAGCGGATTCAGCAACAGATCCCATTGTTGTTGAATTGATAAAAAAGTATAGAAATGCAGGTATAAAATTATATATTTCAGATTTTTCCCTGCAAACCGGTATCCCCACTGCGGGTGTTCTGGCATACGACCCGCTGACATTTCCAAAAACCAGTGAAATCGTCTGGACGGCAGGAACAACTCTTAACCCTCAGAAATCTTTAAGCCGAGCACTTACAGAAATTGCTCAGCTTGCAGGTGATTTTAATACCAACTCAAATTACGTCGCAAGCGGTCTTCCCAAGTTCAAAGAAATAGAGGAGGCTGAATTTGTAATTAATCCGAAAAATGAGATTGATATTAAAAATCTTCCTGATCTTTCTGATAATAATATTAAAGTCGAGATAGAAAGCTGTATCTCCGCTCTTAAAGAAAAAGGCATGGAAGTAATTGTTATAAACACAATGAATCCGGAATTGGAAATACCGGCCTTTTATACAATCATTCCAGGTGCACACTTCAGGGAAAGGGCCATTGGCAACAGCGTGTGTATGTTCGCAACCAAGCATATTGCCAACACATATGATCCGGAGACCGCTGTATCTAAGCTTCAAAATATCGAAAATATTTTTCCTGAAAAGTACTATATCAAATTCTATCTTGGATCATGCCACCTTGCCATAAATGATCCGGGAACCGCCCTATCCTACTTTAAAAAATCGCTCGAACTTGAGCCTGCTGACCAGGATATACCCAGCATTTACTCTTATATGGGTGTTTGTCTTAAAGACATGGGAGAATACCGCAACGCTGTTTCAGTTCTTATGAAAGGCGAAGAGCTTGACGCCGAAAGAACTGATATCTATAATTCAATGGGATTTTGTTATTTCAAACTCAAGGAACATGAAAGGGCTATAGATTGTTTCAAAAAAGTTCTCCGAATTAATCCCGGCTCGGCCATAGACTATGCCAACATTGCCTCAAACTACCGCGAAATGGGCAAGCCGGTTGAGGCAATTCAATATTACGAAACCGCCCTATCCATAGATCCGGGGATAGACTTTGCAAGATACAATCTGGAAAAACTTCTAACCGCCCACCGGGCATAATATAGACTTTCAGATAATTAATTTCACAAGGATAGAAGGAGGAAGGCGTATTAGTTATACGTCGACGACTGATAACGCAGTGAAATTATTTATCTGAAAGTCTATAGGAGGTGTACTAATGGAAAAGCAGACATTCTCGATTCCAAATATTTCATGTGCTCATTGTATCATGTCCATAAAAAACGAATTAAGTGAATTGGAAGGCGTTAATATAGTAGAAGGAAACGCCGATGAAAAAAGCATTACTGTTGAATGGAAGCTCCCTGCAACGCTGCAAAAGATTAAAGATACTTTAAAAAAAATCAACTATCCTGCAGCATAACAACTGAGGTAACGCTTCAGCCACTAAGGCTTCTAATTAATCGAGTAGTCGAGTATTTTCCCTTTCGACCAATATCAAATGGAGAATATTTTATGGCCGAACAAAAAATCACTATACCGATTAGCGGGATGACATGCGCCAACTGCGCCATGAATATCGAAAGAGGTTTAAAAAAACTTCACGGCGTTAAAAATGCAAACGTCAATTTTGCTTCTGAACAGGCAGTAGTTTCGTTTGATTCTGAACAGCTTAACGGCAGAGACATAGTAAAAAAAATTCAAGGCTCAGGTTACAGGGTAACGACAATAAAAGTCGAAATACCTGTTACAGGGATGACATGTACAAACTGTGCCATGAATATCGAAAGAGTTATCAATGCAAAGGTCCCGGGAATCATTAATGCTTCAGTAAATTTTGCCTCTGAGCGGGCATTTATTGAATATGTTCCTTCTATTGCAAGCATAAATGATATAATATCCGCCATAAATAAAGCCGGATACGGCGCAATACATCCGGACGACCTGATAGACGCAGAAGATGCAGAGCAAGCTGCCAGAAAAATCGAAATTATGAACCAGACGCGCAAGTTCGCTGTCGGCGTTTTGTTTGCCTTGCCGCTCTTTATGTTAAGCATGGGAAGGGATTTTAATCTTATTGGAATGTGGAGCCATAACGCCTGGGTCAACTGGCTCTTCCTGTCTTTAGCCACACCTGTACAATTTTATACTGGATGGGATTTTTATACTGGAGCGTTCAAAAGTCTTAAAAACCGAAGCGCAAACATGGATGTACTTGTTGCTATGGGCTCATCGGTTGCCTATTTTTATTCTTTTGCAATTTTAATCTTTCATTCCCTGGGCGGTCATGTCTATTTTGAAACATCTGCGGTTATCATTACCCTCATCAAACTGGGCAAAATGCTCGAGTCCCGAACCAAGGGCAGGACCGGCGGAGCTATCCGCAAACTAATCGGCCTACAGCCAAAAACAGCTACAATCATAGAAAAAGGGGTGGAAAAAGAGGTACCTTTAAGCCGGGTAAAAAAGGATGACACAGTTATTATTCGTCCTGGAGAAAAAATCCCGGTTGATGGAATTGTGATCGAAGGAAAATCAGCAGTAGATGAATCAATGCTCAGCGGCGAACCATTGCCTGTTGACAAGAAAGCAGGTGAACAAGTCGTAGCTGGATCAATTAATAAAGAAGGGCTATTAAAATTCAAGGCAACCCGCGTCGGCAAGGAAACCGCTCTCGCCCAAATTATAAAACTGGTTCAAGAAGCACAGGGCAGCAAGGCACCCATACAGGCTCTCGCTGACCGGATAGCGGCAATATTTGTTCCGTTGGTAATAGCTATAGCATTATTCACCTTTGTATTGTGGTGGGGAATTACAGGAGAGTTTGTCTCCGCCATAATCAGGCTTGTGGCTGTCCTTGTAATAGCCTGCCCATGCGCCCTGGGGCTTGCAACGCCAACCGCGATAATGGCAGGTACAGGTAAAGGGGCTGAAAAGGGAGTTCTGTTTAAAAACAGCGAAGCACTGGAAACAGCAACTAAACTCAATACTATTGTGCTGGACAAAACCGGAACTATTACAATGGGGAAACCCGCTGTGGTTGATATTGTCCCCTTTCATCCTGGCTGCGAGACCGTTGACAACCTGCTAAAATTAGGAGCCTCTGTTGAAAAAGGATCAGAACACCCGCTTGGAAAAGCTATAGTAAATGAAGCGGAAAAAAGAGGTATTGATCTACTGGAACCCGAAGATTTTAAAGCCTCGGGCGGTCTTGGCGTTGAAGCAAAGATAAATGGTATTCCTGTGTTATTAGGAAAACCTAAATGGCTTCAGGAAATGGGAATCAATATTGATAAAGCCGAAGACAAGGTAGATCTCCTCCAATCTGAAGGTAAAACAGTAATGGTTCTCATACAGAACTATGAGTTGTGCGGCTTAATTGCGGTATCTGATACCCTGAAGCCGGAATCAAAAAAAGCGATCAGCCGGCTTCAGAGTCAAAATCTTTCTATAGTAATGCTCACTGGTGACAATCTTCAAACAGCACAAGCAATTGCTGCTGAAGTTAATATAGATAAAATTTTTGCAGAAGTGCTTCCGGAAGAAAAATCATCGAAAATAAAAGAGCTGCAGAAGAAAAAAAAGAAAATAGGTATGGTGGGAGACGGTATAAATGATGCACCTGCCCTTGCTCAGGCAGACGTAGGATTAGCTATAGGAACAGGCACTGATGTGGCAATTGAAACAGCCGATATAATTCTTTCAAGCGGTAGTTTGAACGGTGTTCCCAAGGCTATCAGTATAAGCAAAGCAACCATGAATACAGTAAAACAGAATCTCTTTTTTGCTTTTTTTTACAACGCTATCCTGATTCCGGTTGCCGCAGGGATTCTCCAGCCTTTTGATATATTTCCAAACTTCTTGAGACAACTGCATCCTATACTCGCAGCCATGGCCATGGCACTAAGCAGCATTTCCGTCGTAACAAACAGCCTGCGCCTTTATAATGCGAAAATTGACTAATTACGTGCAAGCAATTCTTTTGCAAGCTCAATATAGTCGGATGATCCATAGCTGCTTTTTCTGTAGAAAACTACAGGCTTGCCGGCATCAGCGCTATCTGCAATAGTAGTGTTTATTCTAATAACCGTATCAAAAAGCAAATCCGAACATCTGCCATCATTTTTAAGCCTGTCCATTATACTCTGACTGACCCTGGTTCTCCTGTCAAAAAAAGTCGGCACAATTCCTGTAATGTTAAGATCAGGATTAATTTCTTCCTTTATTGCAAAAATAGTATCAAAAAGCTCATCAAGGGCAGAATATGCGTAAGGTTGTGTCTGGCACGGCACAAGGACTTCTTTTGCAAAGGTCAGCACGTTAACGGTAAGAAGAGAAAGACTTGGGGGTGTATCAAGAATTATAAAATCATAATCCTTGCTAATGCTTTCAAGTGCTTCTTTCAACATGTTTTCCCTTCCGGCCACATCTACAAGTTCAATTTCCGCGCCTGCAAGATCAACATGAGAAGGAATCAAATCAAGTCCTTTCCATTTTGTATTTAAAATAGCATCAGATGCGTTATCAGACTTATCTTTAATGATGTCA
>JAJSZW010000101.1 GCA_030262895.1 Deltaproteobacteria bacterium
TGGTTAGTCCTCGGCATCTTTCAGAGTCAGAATATTTGCAAAAAGTATTTTCAAATGGTCTATGAGAGGTGAGCTTCATTGTTGACAGAGTACCTTGAAAACAAAGCATCCGTGTGACATTTTTTACTAAGCGGGTATCAACAACAAATCTTTTTTAGCAGCGCGATGGCCTAACCATGGCATCCTCGTGCCAAGATAAATCCGAGACCTTGGAATTGGGAGAAATCCCATAAAATTGGTCATTGTTACCCAGTGGGTGAAAGTCGTAATGGGTAGTCGGTGGGTAGTCGATATCACGTTCTTTCAGGGGGAACGAACAAAGGGATATATTTGGGGATGATGAGGACCGGAACTGTTTAATCTGCCTTATGGGTGACACCATTATTTATGGCCGAGTAAATTAGTCAGGCAATGTTTGTCTTAAATGAACTAATCAGTCTAAGGGGATTCAGTGAAGAGATATAAAAAAGGAAAAATTTAATGGGACTAGTTGATTTATCGGCTTTGATTGCACCAAGCCCGGAAGGCGTACCCGATTTTCTTCGGATTGATATAGCTTATCATACACACGCAGCAGGGGCTGAACAGGCTCAGGCAATATTAAAAGTGCCGCCATCGGTCTTTCGTAACGGTGAAGGCTGGGCCACAGAAACAATCACCAATCTGGGGACTCACTCCACGACCCATATTGATGCCCTGTGGCATTACAACAGCACGATTCAAGGGCAGCGAGCGCAAACGATTGATGAGTTGCCTCTGGAATGGTTCTTCAACGATGGTGTTGTCTTGGATATGGTCCACAAGACCGATGGGGATGCGATAACAGCGGGAGAAATGCAACAGGAACTGGAAAAAATCGGATATGAGTTAAAACCATTGGATATAGTCTTAATACGTACAGGGCGTGATAAGTTCTGCAACCAACCGGATTATGTGTTTCGTGGTTGTGGGGTAACAGTTGAAGCCACGCGTTGGCTGTATGAACAAGGGATACGAGTAATGGGGATAGATTCGTGGGGTTGGGATGCTCCATTGGATCGACAAGCGAGAGAAGCCCTGGATAGGGGTGAGGCCGGGATATTCTGGGCCGCACATCAGGCGGATCTTCAGTACGCGCAGATAGAACGATTGGTCAATCTGGGGCAACTACCGGCACATGGATTCAAGGTGTCGTGTTTTCCAATGAAGATCAAGGGGGGAAGTGCCGGACCAGCGCGCGTCGTAGCGATCGTGTAGTTTTTCAACGCGGCAGCGGGGAAACAGCTACAATATGATTTGTGGCAAGCTCAGCAGAAAGCTGACCTTAAAAGCCTCAAAAGAATTAAGACTGCATGAACTTTGAAGAAATTTGAGGATACCCATGCATGTTGCAAAGTGTATGATTCTGAGGCTGTAAGAATTTTTTATATCACACATTTTTTGACTTGCAGGTTGACATCGCAGTATATATATTAGACTGGTCTAAAACTGGTTTAAAGAGGGCGAAAAAATGGAAACAGTTGGCGCATATGAGGCAAAAACACATCTTCCAAAGTTACTTGAGCGGGTAAGCAAAGGAGAACGGATAACCATCACGAAACATGGCGTGCCCGTGGCGGTATTGCATCCTCCGGAATTTCAACGTAGGACGGAACCAAAAAAAATCATTTCTGCATTGCGCGACTTTCGGAATCAACACAGTCTTAATGGTTTATCTTTACGTGAAATGATCGAAGAAGGAAGACGGTAGATGAATGAAAGTTTTGTCATTGATAATTCAGTGGTGATGACCTGGTGCTTTAAAGATGAAGCCAACCAGTATGCAGACTCTATTTTGGATAGTTTGGAACGGTTCACAGCAATAGTCCCATCCATTTGGCCATTAGAGGTCGGCAATGTTCTATTGGTAGCTGAGCGTAAAAAACGCCTCAGCGAGGCTGACAGTATAAGATTTATTGCCCTATTGTCTGAACTGCCTATAACAGTGGATCAAGAACCAGCGGAGAGGATGATCAGGGAAATATTTGTCTTGGCACAAGAACACAAGCTTTCAACTTATGATGCATCGTATCTTGATCTTGCAATGAAAAAAGGTATTCCGATTGCTACATTGGAAAAGCGTTTGCTAACAGCAGCAAAGCGAAGCAATGTTTCTGTTATGACTATCTGATTTTCAAAGATCTTTCAACCCAGGTTGAAGTTTGTTTTCTACCTATGCAAACAGAATCCGCCCCGCTTTGTCAGGAAAGAGCAAAAAAGTTCTGAACGAATAGCGGCAGCGGGCGAGGACATAGTAAGATGAGCTTAGGATGGATCATACTTATCATCTTTCTGATTGTACTGGCAATATTCTTCAGGGGAGCGAGTTCCCTTTTGCCTTTTGGCAGAGAGCATAGAATATCGATCACTGAAATCGAGTTGGTTGGCTTCAGACTCTTGCCCCCATGTGCGTTCTCCCATAGAATAGCGGGAAGAGTCATAAACAAATCAACAGAGCTTACTCTTACGGAAATGGCGTTGGAGATAATTATCCTCGACTATGCGGACGGCAATATCATCGAGCACCTGGACAAGGTCATCTGGCTTGATGTTCCTCCTGGACAGACAAGGGATATAGTCGAGTACGTTGACCTTTCAAGCACAAGACAACCATTCGGAACGATTCCCTGGCAGTATAGAATAATTTATGCAAAGGGAAGATGACCAAGCAGGAAATCTTGCCGATAGCCAGGATAGCATCATCTATAAGGCATCTGAGAAAAGCACGCCTTTGCGTTGTCGGTTTCAGCAATAACTGCAAAACACGTACAACAATATCCCTGCCGGGACTGTTGCAATCCTCACTTTTTTCTTGTTTCTTAGAATGAATTCTACTTTGTAACGTCTCTTTCTCGGATTAATAAAATAATCAAGCGCCAGGTTGAAAAGAAATATGATCAAAGTAATTTGTAGCAGCGACCCTCCGAGTTCAGATAGCCTGATACCAAATAGCTCATACGACCCGACTTTCTTCACACTGGCGTCAACGTATGAGTCTTTTGCCTCAAAGCCCTGTTCAAACTCCAGTGAATCAGCCACATCTCGAAACGTTTCTATGTATGGGGCGGAATCACCCGCGGCATACAGATAAAGGTCAAGATAGACCAGGCGGGTTCGTCCCAAAAAGACCCTGTGGAATTCCCTTGCCTCGTCTCCCTCCGGGAGCCTGTAGCTGCAAGCAAAACCGAAACTGTTTTGGCCTTTATACAAAATTGAGGGTTCCACGATGACATCCTTGGCCCCTTTTTTGACAAGTCTTTTTTTTATGAAATTGCTGAATTGCTTGATCTGTTTCAGACTAAAGAATTCATCCATCGTAAGATAATCCGTGAAGATCTTGAGGCGCTTTTTCTCATGCTTGTAAGTCTTGATACCTATGAATACAAGTCTATTATCTCCTCTGCCTGTCTCATTCTCGCTATCCCGGCAGACAAAGGTCGTATCATACTGTTTTATAGCGTCTTCGTACCACTTCCGATATCCCGGATGATCAGGGAAACCAGCGGGAAGCCGATTCTCCGGCATCTTTTCAAAGCCCGTGGGAATCACAATAGCAAAGTGGGCGTCATTATCCATATAGACGCTCTGTTTGGCCCCCTCAAGGGCGGTGGGCTTAAGAATCAGCAAAGAAAATGCGATAACGGATATAAGCAGATATTCCAGCATCCGCTTGCAGAACCGACTGAAGAGCTTGAGCATATGCTCCTCATCATCTACCACCAAAATCTTCGCCAACATTCTTTTTCCTTTATCCTAAATTGAACGATTTTTTACTCGATCTGCACCAATCTCTTGCGCATCAAGATTGCGGCACATTTCTTCGCAAAAAATCGCTCAACTTAGGTTTATTTGTAATGGGGATGCAATTTGTGCTGTCTGGGCAAAACGACATAAAAGCTTGCCCCCTCGCCGAGCCGGCTTTCCGCTTCTATGGTTCCTCCGAGTTTTTCAACAATGCCGCGAGTCACAAAGAGGCCAAGACCAGTACCTTCGCCCGGAGATTTGGTAGTAAAAAATGGCTCAAATATCGTTTCTATATGCTCTTTGGGGATGCCTTTGCCGGTGTCCCGCACTGTCAGCTTTATGCTATCATCCATACTCTCAAGAATTACGGCAATTTTGCCGCCAGACTCGTTAGCATGAATGGCATTGGTCAAAAGATTGATCATGACCTGTCTCAACTGGTAAAGATAGCTGGAAATAATGCCTGCAGAAGGATCCATTTCCTCCACAATTTCAACATCTTTGTTTTTTGCTTCCCTGCTTACCAGTTCAATGGCTTCGTCGACCAGTCTCTTGAGATCCACATCTGCCAGGACCGAATCATCTTTTCTTGCAGCCCCAAGAAGCTGATGCGTGATTCTTCTCGCTCTTTCAATGCTGTTTTGTATTTTCTGCAGGGCCAGCTCAAAATCCTGCTTTCGAGGCATCTGAGCTGTTTCTTCTTTTTTCAGAATCAGATTCATCCAGCCGACTGCTTCAGTCATGATCGCCAGGGGGTTATTGATTTCATGCGCAACTCCTGCCGCCAATGTTCCCAAAGAAGCGAGCCTTTCAGCGGCTATCATCTGCTGCCCCATCTGTGCCCTGAATTTTGCCTCTCTGAGTTTTTCTTCACTCGCTCTGATCTTTTCGTCTTGCCTGATCTTTTCGTGGGCCTGTTTTATCTTCCCAAGGAGATGTTCGAGCTCTACAGGCTTATTCAGATAATCAAAGGCCCCACACTTCATCCCTTCAACGCCGTCCTGGGTGCTTGCATGCCCGGTCAGGAGTATAACCTCTGTCTTGGGATATTCTTTTTTGATATGATCAAGGACTTCTATCCCGTTCATGCCGGGCATCTTGACATCCAGAATCACTACGTCCGCAGGTTCCTTCGCAAGGATCGATAAACACTCCTCCCCGCTTCCCGCCTCTCTCGGGACTATGTCCCTCCATATAAGGCGCTTGGCAAGAGTCTGCCGAAAATCGGCCTCATCATCAACAAGAACAAGGTTTATGTTGCTCGTGGTCGTCATATTTGGAGCATCCTCCACTGACCCCCTGCCAGGGGGAAGATATGTAATGATTCCGGTAAGCAGATTGGGTGAAAAGGAGAGTATCTCTATACTTCTCCGACTTTTCTCAGAAGCAACCGGACTTCTGCCTTTCTGATCCGCTCTTCATGCTCCTCTTTTCTCTTTCTCGCTCCATTGACTTTCTCCGTCAGGCTATCTATATCCGCAGGCTTCAAGAGATAGTCAAAGGCGCCGAGCTTCATCCCCTCCACAGCGCTTTCCGCACTGCCATGTCCTGTAAGCATGATGACTTCAACCATGGGGAACCTTCTCTTGATCTCCCTTAATGCCTCTATGCCGTCCATACCCGGCATTTTAATGTCCAAAATGACCACATCAATGTCATTTCCTTCCAATTTAGTGAGACAATCCTGGCCGTTGTAAACAGCGTCAACTTGCTCTCCCATCTCTTTCAACCTCAGGGAAAGCATTTCCACGAAATCTTTCTCATCATCGACTACCAGCACTTTAGTTGGTATTTTAATCATGGTACTCTCTCTCCTTTGTCTTTGCAAAAGGGTTAACCATATACTATCTATTTTGACAGGTCGAGGCGATCATTTTCGCTCAACTCTTTTTCAATTTTCGGCGCCCCATCCACCCTGAGGACCAAACGGTCCGCAAGGGGATGGAGGCCAAAGGAGCCACCTGTCAGCAATAATTCCACTTCACTTCTTTTATTTTACATTTTTTACCATAAATAACTAATATATTCAATATCAACAGAACCGATAAAATCAATTTTTAGACCAGCCCCAGGATTTTCCACCAGACTGCCGCCACAGCTATCAAAATAGCGAGCAGGATAGGAGTAGCAACAAGGCCGACCCTTGTGAGGTCAACCGCCTTGAACTGCCGATAGCTGTAAGCAATGGCATTGGGCGGGCAACCGATAACGAGAAGCATGGCAAAGGATGTCGCTGTTCCAAGACAGAGAGCGAGTACCGTAGGATCTACCCCCTCCAATTCCGCCATCGGAATGACTATGGGCAAAATAAGGGCCGCGGCAGCAACATTGGCCATTGCATTTGTCACAAGCGCGCCAAATATCCCTACGCCGGCAAAGAGGAGCAGCCAGCCACCCCCTTGAATATATGGAAAGAAGAGGCTGGCAAAATAGGTGGCAGCCCCGGAATAGCCCATGGCCAGGCCGAGTGAGATGCCTCCGCCAAAAATAAAGAGCGCGGTCCCCCACTCGAGATCCTTATGAATATCCTCCCATTTCAGGACACCAGTGAGGATGAGAGCGGCAACGCCCAACATTCCGGTCACCGAGTAGTGTATGCCGTGAAACCCCTTTGTCAGCCAGAAGG
This sequence comes from Deltaproteobacteria bacterium, assembly GCA_030262895.1. Taxonomy (GTDB): domain Bacteria; phylum Desulfobacterota; class Desulfobacteria; order Desulfobacterales; family ETH-SRB1; genus B13-G4. The sequence goes on from JAJSZW010000101.1 coordinate 6,389, forward strand.
CGAATGATATGCCGATGATAATAAGGGTCTTTTTTTCCAGCGTGGTCAAGGGGCCGCTATCTTCGTCGAACTGGGGCAGCTTGTACTTTGGATTGGGCCGGTACACAAAATAGACAATCAAGACTGCTACAGGGACGCAAAGCAGGGCCGCTGGAAAGCAATACATGATCCAGTCAAAAAAGGTGATCTCCAGTCCCGTGAATTCCTTAAGGAAAGCTGCGGCAACCATGCAGCGACCTCCGCCGACAAGGGATCCCATGCCCCCGCAGGAGCAGGCAAATGGGAGTGAGAGCATCATAAATTTTGCAGTCTTGGTGTGAGGTTCAATGCCTGCCGCCCTCATCAGGGGAAGCATTGTTACAATTCCAATGGCGCAAGCTGCGGCGTCATGCATAAACGCGGAAGAAATGCCGAGGCCCATGGCGATGATAAAAGTAAACTTGGTAACGCTCGTCCCCGCCTTCTTGACAATGAATTTTCCAAGCCGCACTGTAATCCCCGCCTTATCCAGGGAGATGGCGAAGATCAGGCAGCACATAATAAAGACGACTACGGGGTGCATATAAGGCGCCCATGCCTCCTTGACAGTCGCAACCTGCATGATTACAAGAAAAACCGCAATACAGATGGCCGTAATCTCAAGCGGGATCGGTTCCGCCACAAAGAGAAAGATCAGTAATACAAGGACCGCGAGAAACCTGTGTGCCCTTGGAGAAAGACCATCCTCATAATTGACCTCAATTTCTGCGAGGTTCAGCTCAGCAACTCTTTTCTCTATGAAATCCGCTGAACACTCCGGGCCTCCAGGAACTTTTGCCTCTACTTTAATAATTCCCTTGGCAATATCCCGTTCCGTAGAGATGTCTGTAAAGTGTTGACTAATGGATTGAAACGCTGCGTCACGCTCAGCGCCGTTTATTGTAAATTTTGTTCCCTCAGGTCTTGGTAACAACATGACGATAATACCAAGGCATAATGCAAAAACAAGCTGGACTCCTTTGTTCTTAAGAAACATTTTTCCTCCTTAACTCCCGGTGCAGCATACTTCGATGCTGCGACACGAACTAAAGTTGATATCCACATTTGACGGATAGAAGATGATAGACCAAGTCAGTACCCCATCATCACCCCCGCCCCCCTGTTTTCGGTTTCTCTTGTTGGTTAACTCATCGACTATTAATCTTACCAAAGCTTACCAAAGTTCAGACCTCGTCAAGTGGTCAAATCCTAATATGCTGAATCATCATGCAATTGTTTCCCCACTCTACAAATTCGACGACTCCTGAAGTCTTTTCCTGATAAGCTCCTTTAGGTGTTTCATATCGACCGGTTTCGACAGATAATCTGAACATCCGAAGCTCTTGGCCCTTTCTCTTTTTTCCGATGACGGAAAGGCCGATGTCATTATTACCGGCAATTTCTTATCAATGGTCTTGAGCCTTGCCAGCACCTCTATTCCATCCATCTCCGGCATGCAAACATCGACCACGGCAAGCTCAAAGGAGATTTCCCCTGCGAGTTGCAGAGCCTTTTCCCCTGACCCCGCACATTCAACTTCGTAACCCGCTTTGCCGAGCACACGTTTCAAAAGCACACACATATTCTCCTCATCATCAACGATCAGTAGCTTGTGAGCCATAGGTTTTCCCCGGTTCAATATATGGTGTAAATCTTCACAAATAAGTTCACGGCGTTATCAGTCGAAACCCTCTGAGACCTTTGAAAAATGCTTCCCGCTAAAAGCGGGATTCAAGTTCAAGGAAGGCGAAAATTTTAATTCTAGAAATACATTATGCAAAGAACTCCCTCTACGAAGTACCAATAAGTACGCTTTGCTCAAATTTCTTCTTCCGGCCTTGTGAAATTAATTATCTGAAAATCTATAACTCAATGAAATGATCAGTACAGATAGATAGGAATGTTTATACAGCAAAAAGTATGCCGGGAAAAAGCCAAATCAGGACTGAAGCGATAACCTGTTGTATTGCCAGTTAATTAAAGATTATGAGCCCTCCTGCTCCGCTAGTAACGCCATCCCTTTCCCTTGTCATTGAAGACGCCGAAACACCAAAAAACCATAGAAACCATGGTCGATCGGATTTTCCAACCCATTGTTATTGCTGTAACTATCAAACGTTATTATCCTCCGGGACTTACACATTGACCAATCTTGGACACTGTCCATTTCTTTGGACACTTTGTGCAAAAACCCCTTTGCAGCTCTCCGGTGCAGGGTTGCTCATAGAAAAGAAAAAATAGGGCCATCAAACGATAAGGAACGGGGACGAAATAACTTCCCCAACTATGCATCACAGCTTCAAGCCATCTTTGCCCGATCTTAAATCCCAAAAATATCAAAATAGCCTGCTATTCTATCAACTTTTGTGATTTAAGATCGAACAAATCTGACCCAAATCTATGCGCCTACTTGGGGAAGTTATTTCGTCCCCGTTCCTAACCTGCGGTATTAACGGACATGTTGAACGTTGAATAGTTATGGTAAACCTGAATCTTCCACATGGGCCATTTCCCTGCTCATAACTAACTGACAACAAAGTAAATTACGATGTTATTTGTGTAGTGACAACTGCTTTTCTATTTTTTTCAATTCAAAGATTTTCCAAAGTTTTTCTTGAACAGCACTTTTTTCGGTAATTTTACGTTCTGCATCTGTAGGGCTATAAATCATTACAACTTCCTGGATATCTGTTAATTCATCTTTATGTAGATTCCGGTTCAAACCTGCCACTGATTCCGGCCTAAACCTGCCACCCATTCTGGAAATAACTTTACCACTTTTCAGGTCATTTCCAGAATACCAAAAGCAATTAATATTCATCCTTTTCCCTTCAAACTTAAATAATATCTCCTCTGAAACAATACTTCAAGAGAGGAGATATAAATGGCACGGAAAAGGATTAATATGAAAAAGATTCGAGAGATTATACGTTTCAAAGAAACCACCGACATGAGTGTAAGAAAGATAGCCTTGGCACTTAAGATTTCCAGGCCTGTTGTTGCACAATACATCAAGGACTTCAAAACAAGCGGCCTTGCTTATGAAGAGATTAAAAGCATGCCTGACAGCGAGTTCCTTGCACTATTTGAAAAACAAAGGAACAAAAGATGCTCAAAACATGAGAAGCTCTCAAAGCTGTTTCCACATTTTGTGACAGAGCTTAAAAGGACCGGTGTAACCCTGATGACCTTGTGGAATGAGTATCAGAAGGAACATCCTGACTGTTACAGTTATTCACAGTTCTGTTATCACTTTCAGGTATGGCGGAATGCATCCAGGGTAACGATGCATATTGAACACAAGGCAGGTGACAAGATGTTTGTCGATTATGCCGGTGACAGGCTGGTTATTGTAGATCGTAAAACCGGAAAGGAGCGACCGGTAGAAGTCTTTGTGGCTATTCTGGGGGCCAGTCAGCTAACCTATGCGGAGGCATCATTCAGCCAGAAGTCGGAAGACTGGATTCGATCCAATGAACGTGCATTCATATACTGTGGTGGTGTCACCCAGGCCATTGTTCCTGACAATCTCAAATCCGGTGTAACATGCAGCAACAGGTATGAGCCGGGGATCAACGTTATGTTTGACGACTTTGCAGATCACTATCAAACGGTTATCCTTCCCGCACGTGTTCGTCGTCCTCAGGATAAAGCGCTTGTAGAAAATGCCGTAAATCTTGTCTACCAGAGGATATATGCGCCGCTGAGGAACAGAATATTTTACTCTATAGAGAAACTCAATGGGGCCATATGGAACCTTCTGGAACAGCATAACAACACACTGTTTCAGCGTTTGAAAACTTCCAGAAGAGAGCTCTTTAATAATATTGAAAAGTCGGTTCTCAAACCCCTGCCAAAGGAGCGGTATGCCATCAAACAGAGCAAGGAACTCACTGTACAGTTCAACTACCATGTCGAATTACGTGAAGACAGACATTATTACAGCGTGCCATGGCAGCTCAAGGGAAAACGGGTACGGGTCGTATACGATGACAGAAATGTAGCAATATATTGCGACAACGTACGGATCATTCAGTACAAAAGAGACCGCAGCCCCAACGGATATACCACACTGCATATCCACATGCCGCCACATCATCAATTTTATGCCGAGTGGAGTCCTGAACGTTTTATCAAATGGGCGCAATCTATCGGAGACGATGTTGCCGAGATGATACAGGTGGTTCTCAAAAGCAGAAAGCATCCGGAACAGGCATTCAAGACCTGCATGGGCATACTTAATCTTGTAAAAAAGCATGGGCCCGACAGGCTGAACAAGGCATGTGCCCGCGCGCTTGGCTTCGGGTTTTATTCATATAAACGCATTAAAAACATCCTTGATAGAGGTCTGGAAGAAGAACCACTGTATGAATCAAGAGAACTGACGGTTTCTTCCCACGAAAACATCCGTGGAAGCAAATATTATCAATAAATGCTAAGTCCCATATTATTTGAAGCAAAAAATCTCAAATTATTCGGCCTCGTTTTTTTCATGTTTTCGGCGTGCTGTCTTGAAATTCATGTCCGGCCTAATGCTGCTAAAAAACAGAGTATATTACACCAGGATATTGGATAGCCAAAATTGAGGGTTGTGCTAACCCGGATTTGACCATCCTGAGCAATGATCTTCATGGTATTATGGGTTTGATAACCATAACCAGAAAGAAGAGGAGTTGCTCACAATGGATCAGCATGAATTTATAAGAACAGCACATCGGGTCTATGGCAAGAACATCAGCGAGTTGTCAAGAATGACAGAACATTCGCGCAACACAGTAATGCGCTGTGAGCACTGGAAGTGCCGGGAGCGGAAAAATCAACCCTTTTCCGTTCCAGCTGCCAACGTAAGGCGGGACAGCCTGTAAATTCAATTTGATTGTAGAAGAGCCATAGAGCCAAAATGGCAAAAAATGTTCCGCTTTAAGTTGGCAGCCGAGTTCGCACTTCGTAACTTGTTGAAATTGCGTGATGAACCTCTGATTCTACCCTTAACACAAAAAATTTTAATAGAGCCTGGAGGATAAACAGATGGAGATTAGTGGGTTTGAGGTGTTCAAGAAAAAAGTGGAAAAAGGCATAGGAAAAACTATCAGCATAAGCGAACTTATGGTGGCTATAGATGATCCTGTGATCATTGATAGTGTTGTCCGGCGAATAGTCTCTATCAGTCGTAACATTGATAAACATTCCTGCTTTAATATAGATGGTTGGACAGTCAGACTAAGTTTAGATGGATATTATAGAATGTATAAAACATTAGATGGGAGGACAGAGAGTCTCTCGGCAAAAGTCTGGATTTTAAAAAGGCCAGGCGCAAAATAGCGAGAAAGGAAAAAGAGCTTAATATCTTTTTTTAGGCAAGGTCATATACAAATCTATAGGGCATAGAAAAAGCATTGGTAAATCAACCCCGGAATTGTCTAATACGGAAAATTAGACAAAAGTACCCTAAATTTTAGCCATTCAAAAAAGATTTGAAAAAACAATAACATAGCTCGTTAGCAAGAAGAAGAACGGCAGCAATAAAGCTGAGCATAGCAGAATTGTATATAACCAATTAAACCGGATGGAGGCAAGATGGCCTCCATCTATCACTAATTTTAACTCAGGGTGGTCAATTTTCAGTTGTCATTTCTATCTGGTCAAATAATGTTGACGCAACAAAAAAGGAAAGAAGGAGTATCCAATGAATAACAATCAGGCTACCATGCAGAAACTTGAACAGATGAAGTTCTACGGTATGGCAAGAGCATTTACAAACACCATGGAGACAGGTGTCAAAAACCAGTTTACAGCCGATGAACTCGTCTCACATCTCGTAGATGCAGAGTGGGATGACCGGCACAATCGCAAACTCACACGACTTTTAAAAGGTGCAAGATTCCGTTACAAGGCATCTTTTGAAGAGATTGATTTTACTTTGAACAGGAATATTGATAAAAATCAGATGCTCCGGCTTTCTAACTGCCAGTGGGTAGAATCCCATCAGGACTGTATTCTGACAGGCCCAACAGGAGCGGGAAAGAGTTTTATTGCTTCAGCTCTGGGCCATCAGGCCTGCATGTACGGATTTAAAGTGGGGTACTATCCATGTTCAAAGCTGTTTGCCCATTTAAAATTATCCAGAGCAGATGGTAGTTATCTCAAAGAGCTTACTAAAATACAAAAACTGGATGTTATCATCCTGGATGATTTTGGTCTTGAACCTCTTGATGCGCAGAGTCGTCTCACTTTACTGGAAATTCTTGAGGATCGACACGGACGAAAATCATCGGTCTTTGTATCTCAACTGCCCGCAACTAACTGGCATGAAGTCATAGGCGATCCTACCATAGCAGATGCTATCTGTGATCGTATTATTCATAATGCTCATAGAATAGAATTGAAAGGAGATTCTGTAAGAAAAATTTACGCAAATAATTG
>JAJSZW010000102.1 GCA_030262895.1 Deltaproteobacteria bacterium
CTTAGCTGAATGTGTTATCTGTTTGATTTTTTAACCTAAAGGCTAACTGCTAATGGCTAAGTCCTGTTTACTCGGTGAAATCCGGATAATGTTTTTCCAGGCATTCGGGACACAGGCCGTGGGTGAATTGGGCCTCCGAGTGTTCGGTAATGTATTTTTCGAGCCGTTCCCAGCTCTGCTGGTCATTCCGGATTTTGTGACAATGCATGCAGATGGGCAGGATGCCCTGGAGAGTCTTGACATGCGCCAACGCTTCCTGGAGGGAATGGACTTGTTCCGCAAGGGCTGACTGCAATGCCGTCATTCTTTCTCCCACCTTGACCCGAACGCGCAGTTCGTCCGTTTCATACGGTTTGCCGATATAGTCGTCCGCCCCTGCCTCAAGACCGGCGACAATGTCCTTCTTGCTGCTGCGAATTGTGAGAAGAATAATGTACGTGGGATTGGAAACATCCAATTGGCGCACTTTACGACAGACCTCAACACCGTCCATCCCTGGCATCATCCAGTCAAGAATCGCAAGCCTTGGCGCGTCTTCGGCCTGAAGCGCCTCCCATGCCTCGTTGCCGTCTTTCGTGACAACCACCTCGTAACCCCACTTGGCCAGTATATGTTTAAGCAGCGCTCGGGAACTTATATCATCTTCAGCAATCAAGATTCTCATTACGTGGTTTCCTTTGTCATCGCTTCCTCCGACAGCTTACCTCCGGTTCGATCCTGACCGACAGCAGCATTGTCGGGGATCCATTGGGCTATCGTTTCTCCAAATTTGCCCGGCCGGATCGGCTTGGTCAAATAATCATCCATGCCCGCCTTCAGACACATCTTTCTGTCACCCTCCATGGCGTGGGCGGTCATAGCGATGATCGGAATATGTTTCGATCGAGCTGAATGCTGAAAGCTCAAAGCTGAAAGTTCGTCGGAAAAACCAGCATCTTTTTTTTGAGCTATGAGTTTCTCCCGTTTCCTGATCTTTTTGGTCGCTTCCAATCCGTCCATCTCCGGCATCTGCACGTCCATGAGCACCATGTCATAAGGAATCATCTCAAGCGCCTTGAGCGCCTCTAAGCCGTTGACAACCACGTCGGCGCGATAGCCAAGCTTTTCGAGAACCTTCAACGCGACTTTCTGATTGATGATGTTGTCTTCGGCCAGGAGGATGCGGGTCTTTTGCTTGCTTTTTTCCGCCACTGTGTGTCGAGTGATAATTCTGTCTGGTGAGGTCTGGCCGGAGGGTTTACGGCCGATCGCCGTCATGAGGCAGTTAAAGAGTTGCGACCGCTTTACCGGCTTGGTCAGGTACACGGAAAATCCCGCCTTCTCGAACCGACCGGCGTCGCCTCGCGTACCGATCGAGGTCATCATCACCAGCACAGTATCACGCAAGGCCGGATCATCTTTGATTATTCTGCCCAGAGTTTCTCCGTCCATTTCCGGCATAACCATATCTAAAATGGCAATGCGGAACGGGTCTCCTGATACTGTGGCCGCCCTGAGCCTGTCTAGTGCGGTCTTGGCATCCGAGACCTCTTCGTGCCGGCATTCCCAAGGCGAGAGCATGCCTGCGACCACCCGGCGGTTTGTCGCATTATCGTCCACGGCAAGGATACGCAGCCCCTTAAGTGAAACATCATCCGGCGTTGTAATCGCCAATTCCCGAATAGGGGGCTGCTTATTCAGACAGGCCGTAAACCAGAACGTGGAACCCTTGCCCTCTTTGCTTTCCACACCGATCTGCCCACCCATCATTTCACAAAGCTGTTTTGAAATAGTCAGACCCAGGCCGGTTCCGCCGAATTTGCGTGTAGTAGTGGAATCTGCCTGGGTAAAGGGATCAAACAAAATGTCGAGTTTGTCCGCGGGCATCCCGCAGCCTGTGTCTTTCACTGCAAAACGGATCATGACCATGCCGTTATCCTCATTATCAAGGGTTACGTGCAGGACCACCTCGCCTTGCGCCGTGAATTTAATCGCATTTCCGATGAGGTTGGTAATTATCTGTCGGAGTCGCCCCGGATCTCCCCGCAACAACGCAGGGACCTCCGGTTTTATCAGGCAGGTCATCTCCAGACCTTTTTCATATGCGCGTAACGCCAGCACGTCAGTCATGTCTTCAAGGGTCATGCGAAGATCAAAATCAAACGTTCCCAATTCAAACTTCCCGGCCTCTATCTTGGAAAAATCGAGGATATCGTTGATGATCGCCAGCAGCGAATTTCCACTCTTTTTAATGGTCTTTGCATATTCGAGCTGCTCCGAAGTCAATTCCATATCGAGCAGCAGATCCGTCATGCCTATAACGCCGTTCATAGGCGTCCGGATCTCATGGCTCATGTTGGCCAGAAATTCGCTCTTGGTCGTGTTGGCTGTCTGGGCCTCTATTGCGAGTTGGTTAGCGCGATTAACCGCGTCTTGCAGCTTTTTATTGGCCTTGGCTAGTTTCTTCTGAGCGGCTTTGCGCTCAGCAATCTCCGACTCCTTTGCCTTGTTTGCATCTTCGATATCCACTGCGATATTCATTATCGCAAGTCTCTGCTGCTCACTCTCGGCAACCCTTCTGTCCAGTTCCGCAGTCCTCTTTTTTACCTTATTCTCAAGACTCCGGCTGTGCTCTTCCAACTCTTTTCTCGATTCTTTGAGATTGGCAGTCATCTCATCAAAAGCCCTTGAGAGTTGTCCGACCTCATCGTTTGCGATGGTGCCTACCTTGTGATCCAGATTCCCTTTTATAATCTCTTCGGTTCCCCGGCGCAATTTCACGATCGGCCCTGTTATGGTCCTGGACAATGCGATGGAAGCCAGGATGCCGACAAGGAAAAGGAGAACGAGGATCGACATCATGTTCTGCGTCAATCGCGCAACCGGAGCAAACGCTTTTTTTTCAGTTATCTCCGCCATCAAGCACCAGCCAATCTCAGGTATCTGTGCGTGAACACTGATAACCTCCTCGCCCTGATAATTCTTGTATAGAAGCATCTCGTGTTCGCGCCCAGCCAAATATTTTTCAGGTTCGCTTCCTGAATGGAATGTATCGACCTTCTGTTTCAGGAATGTATCATTGAGAAACCTCGAGGGTGTTATCATATAGTCGTCCTTGTTTACGAGGAAGATCTCTCCGTTCTCCCCGAGGCCGACTCTGTCCGTTGTTATCTTATATAGTCCTTTCATCGAAACCCTTATGGCAACGACACCACAAAAAACAGTATTTTCTTTATCGAAGATCGGTGCAGAAAAAGTGATTGTAGGTATTTTTATATCTTGAGGGATATAAGCATCCTTGATAAAGACGCCTTTTTCCCCGCCAATGAAATAAGGATCATTACTCTTGTCTTTGCCGATATCGATCTTTTCGCTTGATGCAACGATCGTCCCATTCTTGTCAAGCACAAGGACACCACAGACATACTTGCTTATCTCTGCTGTGCCCTTTAGTCTCCATATAACATCATCATACTTCCTGCTATAATCCGGGTCATCCCTGTCTGCCAATAACAATCGTTCTATAACGATACTCTCTGATAACTGCTTGATCGCTTCTTTTTCGCTCTTCAGAAAAGTCTCGACATGTTTTGCCCTTGATTCTGCAGCAGTGCTCAGATGGTCGTAAATGTATTTTTTGGTCATGTTCCTTGTGGTGATATGATTGACTACTATGATAGCCGTGCCCGTGACCATGACTAACAGCAACATGATGAGAAAGATTTTTGTCCGGATTTTCATCTGATAGACTCCTTAGGCATCTCCAACTATCTTGTATCCGGGCTCCTTGCCCAACTTTTCAAGAAGCGCGTTTATCTCCTTTTTAAGTTCTATCATCTTAAGCTCCCTGTCCACAGCCAGCTTGTTAAACGCTTCTAACTCTCCGGCTCTCTTTTTAAGCTCCTCTTCAGCAGCTTTCCGCTCTGTGATGTCCCTTATTAACCCTATCGCATTCCATCTGCCTTTTAGTTCCACCGCAGAGAGAGAAAGTCCGACCGGGAATTCCTTACCGTCCTTTCCAACAGCAGCCAGTTCAAGTGTTTTTCCAAGAGCAGCGCCCTGTCCCGTTTCCTTAAATCTCTCGAATCCTTTCGAAAAATCAGCATGGAATCTTTCGGGCACAAGGAGAGCATGCAAATCTTTGCCGATTACTTCCTCTTCCGTGTAGCCAAACATCTGTTCAGCAGCTTTATTCCAGTATGATATATTTCCTTTATGATCCATCATCATGATGGCATCATTAGCGGAAGCGGTTATCATTCGTATCTTCTCTTCACTCTCCCGAAGCGCGGTCTCCGCTGCTTTCTGTTCTGTAATGTCGTACACCCTTGCCTGAAGCACCTTCTTGCCTTCCAGCATCAACGCATCAAACAGCACCTCGGCAGGGAAATCAGTACCGTCTGAACGGCGGTGTAAATATTCAAACCGCTTGCTGCCTTCTTTCAAGGCAACTGCTATGTTGTTCCCGGCATAACTCATTGAATCGGTGCCGTCCGGCTGAGTCGGAGGCGAGAAATCGGCCGGATGCCTGCTGCAGAATTTCTCCCGGTTGGTACAACCGAAAAGCCGCAACGCCGCTTCATTGCAATCAAAAAAGCCTTTCTCATCGAGAAGCATTATCGCGTCACTTGATGAGTCATATAGAAGTTGGAGCTTTATCTTACTATCCTTTAATATTTTCTCAGCTTTCTTGCGTTCGGCGATGTCTCTAGTTATTCCCTGAATACCGATTAGCTTACCCTGACTATTGAGAAGCACCTTACTGGAAATTTCTATATCCACTTCATCGTTCTTGCTGTTAAGCATTTTGGTTTCGAAGGTAATATGAGTAAAAGTCTTATAATTTTTAAGGATTTTGGCAGTCAGAATACCAACCTTTAAAAACTCTTTTTTCTTGAAATGCGAGCTTAGTCTTGTACCAACCCACTGTTCCGGTTTAAACCCCATTATTCTTTCCACAGAAGGGCTTAGATAAATAAATTTCAGCCTGGTATTCAACATCCAGACACAATCAATAGAATTCTCTGATAGTAAACGGAATTTTTCTTCGCTCTCCCGCAGAGTTCCCTCCGCCAGTTTGCGCTCGGTAATGTCATACTTCAGTCTCTTGTTCGCTTCTGCCAGTTCAGCGGTGCGTTCCTGCACGCGTCTTTCCAGCGCATCCTTTGTCCTGATCAGTTCTGCTGCCTGCGCGCCTCTCCTTGCGATGACCTCTACGATCTTAAACAACAGAATCGAATAGTTCCGGATCACATCCTCTCCGACCACACGCATCTTCTCTGCTTCTTTTACGAGCAGCCCCGGGTCAAGGTCGATCTCGACCGCTATCTTTTCGAGGTCATGGAGTTGCTCGGAAGAAAACTTTTTGGATATGAACTGACCGGCAAGCATCGTTCCTTTGCGCTCGCCATCGATCATGATCGGCGCAACAAAATGTCCGCCGTGTGCAAAGCAGTAGCATATCTCCGGCTCTTGCGTCCCTATCGCAATCTTCCCCATCTCCATAAATGACCTGAAGCAGCGCTCTTTTCCTTTCCCGGTCGATTGAATCAGGGAGCAAAATCCGGTTGGATTGGTAAGCCTTGTCAGAGGCTTGCCTTCAGCCGAAAATATTACAGAAGAGATTCCAACGGCTATTGCAAAGCTGTCCTGGATTGACTGGAGTTCCTCAAGGTCAATGAGTTCGTCTAAGGGAAAAGATTTTTCCATTTTTGGTCTCCAAGTTAAGGATGGCGGTCCCGGTCGTAAGCTTTATTGACAATTGGCTATTATTTCTGACGGCCAGAGAGCGTATGTGTGCAGGTTAAAGCAAAGTAAATTGTCAATAATCAATTGCTAATAACTAATTGCTAATAACTAATTGATCAGAAATTTGCAAACTCATTTTATGTAACATTAAATGCGTTTCCCCTGTATTGCCGATTTATTCCTCTGACAAAGGGGATTGACAGTTTTATCTTGTTGGCATAATATACCAACAATGAAAGCGAAGTTAATCAGACATTATAAGGGTTCGGAAGGAAATAACCTGGTATTTTTACATCCCGACTTCACCATATTTTCAACCGAAAGCTATGATAAAATTCTGTTTGAAATAGCAAGCATAGTAAACCTGTGGGATGCTGGTGAGCTGAAAGCGAGGAGTTATGGGCGGATTATTTGGAAGTGTTTCTAAAAAGGATTGCGCAACTGACCTGTTTTACGGAACAGATTACCATTCTCATCTTGGGACCAAAAGAGGTGGGATGGCTGTAAAAAATTCTGCAGGATATGAAAGGGCTATTCATAATATTGAAAATGATTATTTCAGATCTAAATTTGAGTCTGATCTTCCTAATTTGCATGGCAATAAGGGCATAGGAATTATTAGCGATTATGACGCTCAGCCATTGATAGTGGGTTCTCATTTAGGAACATTCGGAATAGTTACAGTTGGTAAAATAAATAATATTGAGGAACTTGCAAAGAAAGCATTTGATAAAAAAACGCATTTTTCGGAGATGAGCGGGGGGAAAATAAACCCGACTGAGCTTGTCGCAATGTTAATCGGCAAAAAAGGATCTTTTGAGGATGGAATACAAAATGCACAGGAGTCAATTAAAGGTTCCTGTTCAATGCTTTTACTCACAGAAGACGGTATTTATGCTGCAAGAGATAGATTAGGAAGAACTCCTATTATAATTGGTAAGAAAGAAGGGGCTTATGCAGCATCTTCAGAAACATGTGCATTGCCGAATCTTGGTTTTGAAATTGATAAATATCTTGGCCCTGGCGAAATTGTTTTTATGACAGCGGATGGCTATGAGCAGCGAAGGAAGCCAAGCGATAAAATGCAGATCTGTGCTTTTCTCTGGGTTTATTATGGTTATCCTGCATCAAGCTATGAAGACATTAATGTTGAGTCTGTCAGATATAGATGTGGTTGTGCTCTTGCTAAGAATGATGATGTTGAGATTGATTTTGTTACAGGAATTCCAGATTCAGGGATAGGGCACGGAATAGGGTATGCTAATGAAAGTAAAATTCCGTATATGAGACCTTTTGTTAAATATACTCCTACATGGCCGAGAAGTTTTATGCCACAAAGTCAAAGTGTAAGAGATCTTGTTGCAAAGATGAAGTTGATTCCGGTCAAAAATCTGATAGACGGTAAAAAGATGCTATTTTGTGATGACTCAATTGTAAGGGGTACGCAGTTAAAGGATAATGTCCAGATATTATATGACTATGGAGCCGTGGAAGTTCATATGAGGATTGCATGTCCTGCCTTGATTTATCCATGTGAATTTCTGAATTTTTCAACTTCACGATCAACATTGGATCTTGCAGGAAGAAAAGCTATAATGAAGCTTGAAAGCAGAGAAGATAACTCAATAGCTGAATATGCAAACGCAGGATCAGAAAAAAATCATGAAATGATTGGAAGAATACGGCGGCAGTTAAAACTCACTTCTTTAAAATACCAGAAAATGGAAGATCTCATAGAGGCAATTGGTCTCCCAAAAGATAAATTATGTACTCATTGCTGGGATGGGACCGGTTATTTCTGATACATAAAAGAAGAATCGCATAATATGAAACCTCACATCATAATAGTTGTTTTTACGTTGCTTGCTAGCTTCTCATGGGTTGTACTTTCCTATGATCGTTATGCTAAACTTAAAGGCTGGCCTGTCAGCAGGTGGTATGAAGAAAATACTTCCCTGATAAAGATTGCCGGTTTTATTTCATTGCCGGGTTCCGCACTTGCTTCTGCCTATGTGGCTCAGTGGTGGAGCGCATTTATAGTACTTATTGTTGGTTTTTGCATAGCTCAGCTAATGACAAGTTTATTTAAGAAGAATGTGCAATACATAGCATTAGCAGGTGTTCCTATCTTGCTTTTTATAAGCATATTAATTTTACACAATGCTTAAACCACAATTGAGCGATTTTTTACTCGACTTGCACCAATCTCTTGCGCATTCCCGCCCAGGGGGGGACTGCATCAAGATCTCGGCACATTTCTTCGCAAAAAATCGCTCAACTTAGGTTAAACCAAATTGTTCAAGCTAATGAGAAAATATCAAAAAATTTATGAGGCAAGAAAACTGCTGGAATTGCCGGAGCGGGCAACAATGGATGAAATTAAAACCGGCTATAGAAATCTCATCAAAAAATGGCATCCGGATAAGTGTAATGCGCCAAACGAAGAATGTACCGAAATGACTGACAGAATTATTAATGCATATAGAACTGTCCTTGATTATTGTGAATCCTATAAATACTCTTTTAGTGAAAAAGAAGTTAAAAATTATCTTTCAGATGAGGAATGGTGGTTTGAACGTTTTGGTGAAGATCCTTTGTGGGGAAAAATGGAGGAGTGAAGTAAAACTATGAGAAGAAATATTGAACATGTTGGTTGGGGGAAATTAACCTATGAGATAAGGGCAATAGTTGCTGTTGCCCAGGAACTCAAGAATATGGGTGTTGATATTACCTGGGAAAACATAGGCGATCCTATTCAGAAAGGGGAAAAAATGCCCCAGTGGATAAAGGATGCTGTAATAAAGCTGGTATCAGAGGATATAACTTATGGCTATGTAGCTACTCAGGGAGTTTTAGAAACTCGTGAGTTCCTTGCAGAGCATGTGAATAGGCGCGGCAGTTATCAGGTAACAGCAAATGATATTATTTTCTTCAATGGCCTTGGTGATGCTGTTGCCAAAATATTCGGTTTTCTCAGAAGAGAAGCGAGAGTAATCGGTCCTTCACCGGCGTATTCCACCCATTCGTCGGCTGAGGCGGCCCATTCCGGTTATGGACACCTGACTTACAATCTGGATCCTGAAAACGAGTGGATGCCGGATATCGAGGATCTTGAAAATAAGGTTAAATATAACGATTCAATTGCAGGCATCCTTTATATAAATCCGGATAATCCGACAGGTGCGGTTTATCCTCGCTCTATTCTTGAAAAAATTGTGGATATAGCTAAAAGATATCAGATATTTATTATATCCGATGAAATATATGCAAACATTGTTTATAGTGGATGTGAAATGGTGCACTTGAGCGAGGTGATAAGGGATGTTCCTGGAATGGCATTGCACGGAATATCCAAAGAATACCCATGGCCTGGAAGCAGATGCGGCTGGATAGAAGTTTTTAATCAGGATACGAATTATGACTTCCAGAGGTATATTAACAGCCTGATAAATGCGAAGATGCTTGAAGTATGTTCAACCAGTCTTCCACAATATTCAATCCCCCTGATTATGGGTGACCCAAGATATGCGGAACATCTGGATAAACGAAAAACGACATTTGAATTCCGCGCTCAGGAGGCCTGGGAAATATTTTCTAAAGTTGACGGCATACATGTAGTAAAGCCTAAAGGCGCATTCTATATGTCCATACTGTTTAAAGATAATATCTTAAACGAAAATCAGACACTGCCCATAGAAAACCCTATGGCAAAAGAGTTTGTAGAAGAGAAAGTAAAAGATGTAGAGGTAGATAAACGTTTTGTCTATTATCTGCTTGGTTCTAAAGGAATCTGTGTGGTTCCTTTAACGGGCTTCTGCTGCACAAGAAAGGGCTTTCGCATAACTCTTCTGGAAACGGATGATGAAAAACGCAAATGGACATGGGGAGCCATTGCCGACAGTATAAGGACATATTTGAGCTCAGCATAATGGCTGTTTCAAATAATGTAACCGTTCACGGTTCACTGTTGGAGGTTGGAGAGCGATGAGATTTTCACAGGCCAGGCAGGGGCGGACTTTTGTTATACGCCTTGAGGACGGAGATATTCTTCATGAAGAAATTGAGAGGTTTGCCCGTGAGCATTCTATCAAAGCCGCTGCTTTAATAGCAGTTGGAGGTGCTGATATAGGGAGTAAGCTTATTGTCGGGCCCGAAGAGGGAAGGTCTAAACCTGTTTCTCCAATGGAGCATATGCTTGAAAATGTCTATGAGATAGCGGGAACCGGAACGCTTTTTCCTGATGAAAAGGGTAATCCCGTGCTTCATATGCACATAGCATGCGGTAGAAAGGAATTGACCGTGACCGGTTGTGTGCGAAACGGTGTAAGGGTTTGGCATATAATGGAAGTAATATTATTCGAGCTGATAGACAGTACAGGCGTTCGTGTTTTTGAAGCGCAGACAGGTTTTAATATGCTAAGACCGTGAGGTGGCAATATGAAATCAATAGATGAACTTCTGGAGCTGGAACCAGGGCTTGAATACCTTGGTTTGACAAATTTGAAAAAAGTACACTGGAATTATTGCACTCCGATATTGTACGAGCATGCAGTAAAAAATAATGAGGGAGTTATCACTCATTTGGGCCCCCTGTTTGTGAGCAGGCCTGGGAAGAGTACAGGCCGTGCTCCTGATGACAAATTTATCGTAAAAGATGAAAATACTGCTGATAAGATTAACTGGGGCAAGGTAAACGTTCCATATGATGCTAAAAAATTTGATCATGTTTTTGAACGCGTTAAAGCCTATTTGCAGGATCGTGAAATATATGTGCAGGATTCATATGCAGGCGCTGATAACAGGTATCGTGTGTCAATAAGAGTAATTACCGAATTTGCCTGGCAGGCGCTTTTTGCAAGAAATCTTTTACTTCGCATAAGGGACCGTAGTCAGCTTGTTGATTTTAGTCCGGAGTTTACCGTAATTGCTATGCCGAAATTTCTTGGCAACCCTGAACTTGATGAAATCAATTCAGAAACTTTTATTCTGGTTAATTTTACAAAAAAAATTATTTTGATATGTGGGACATATTACGGCGGTGAAATTAAAAAGTCGGTTTTTACGGTTTTAAATTATCTCCTGCCCCAAAAGAAGGTTCTTTCTATGCATTGCAGCGCCAATGTCGGAAGGGGCGGTGATACTGCGTTGTTTTTTGGACTTTCCGGAACCGGCAAGACAACCCTTTCCGCCTCTCCTGATCGTACTTTAATAGGTGATGATGAACATGGCTGGAGTGATGAAGGAATTTTTAATTTCGAAGGCGGTTGCTACGCCAAGGTAATTAATTTGTCAAAAGAAGCAGAACCGGAAATTTATGAAACAACACGAAAATTTGGTACGATTCTTGAAAATGTTATTATCGATCCTGTAACACGAGCAGTAAATTTAGATGATTCAAGTATAACTGAAAATACACGCGCAGCCTATCCACTTACTCATTTGAATAATATGGTTAGAGACGGCAAGGGAGATCATCCTGAAAATGTAATTTTTTTAACGGCTGATGCTTTTGGGATATTGCCGCCGATTTCAAAATTAACTCCCGAACAGGCTTCTTATCATTTTCTTCTTGGCTATACGGCGAAAGTCGCTGGAACAGAGGCTGGTATAACTGAGCCGATGGCTACTTTCAGCAGTTGTTTCGGAGCGCCGTTTATGCCGCTTCACCCTAGTGAATATGCAAAATTATTGGGCAAGAAAATTAATGAGCATAATGTTAAATGCTGGCTGGTTAATACAGGATGGACTGGCGGGCCTTATGGTATTGGTCATCGTATTTCTATTAAACATACACGTGCATTGTTGAATGCCGTTCTTGAAGGGAAATTGGATGAAGTTGAATATACAATAGATCCCTTTTTCGGCTTTGAAATTCCGCAGCAGTGCCCTGGTGTGCCTGAAGAGATTTTAATGCCGAAAAATACATGGGAAAATAAAGAAAGTTATGAAAAAAAAGCTAAAGAATTAGCGGAAGAATTTAAGGAAAAGTTCAAGCAATATGAACCATTTGTATCGAATGAACGGCTACAGTTTTCCTAAACACTATGAGCAATTTTCTGCTCAGACTCCACAGAATGTTTTGTTTGCAGGAAAACGAGGTTTTCAGATCGTTTATTAAATAATTTTTCAAAATCAGAGTAAATGGACCCCAGCCTGGTCTTTTGTTTTTCCACACAGGGAGGAATAGAAGCCAGATTTTCTCCTTCAAAAGGCTGTTTTTGGGATATACTCAGACAGAGGTCCATGCCTTTTTCTAAATTTTTCTTAAATTCCTTCAAGGTCTTGACTTCCCTGGGCGAACAATCACAAATCTTTACTTGCTTTTCAAAATAATCAACATACATTTCGATTTCCTTGGCAAACATATGCGGTCGTTCAGCCGGGATCAAAGACCGGCCCCTTCCATATATATGATCAACCATTTCTTTTAAAGTATAAATTTTGTTAAACCATGCTATATTTGGCCCAGGGCATATTGACTGGGGAGAATTTTCTTCTTTGGATATCCCCAGGTTAATAAGGGCGCCGTTGCCTAAATGATCACAAAGGCAGGTTTTTTGTACAATATTTTTTTTATACTTTTCTTTTTCCGGCTCCGGAAGCACTTGCTTGTTTATTTGTTCCAGCTTCATTTTCTGGTATTGTTTGGATGCCAGACAAATAGGCTGTTTTGTAAATTCAGTATTGGATACAAGGAATTTCTTCGGGCACGCTGAACCTGGATTGCCTTCAGCAGCCTTTTTACTGGTATATATTTCCGACCCTGTTTTGCGTAAATTGTTGAAAGGCACTCCAATAGGAGAGACATCGCTCAAATAGAGATCTTTTTCACCTGACAGTCTTAAGAGCTCAAGAGTAGAGTCGTCAATACAGGTGGTTTCCGGAACCAGCAAAAAAGGACTGCCCCAACCTGTTAGATCCATGCCAAAATCTTCTTTTAGTCTGCGCACTTCTCCATTGTTGCCGATA
>JAJSZW010000103.1 GCA_030262895.1 Deltaproteobacteria bacterium
CCGTTGAGCAGCAAGTCGCCGATAGTGTCGGGAGACACCATTCGCAAGGCGCTCCTCCCACACCACGCAGCACACGGGTCCGTCCTGCGCAATTCGGGTGATCAGGTCGAAACAGATCCAGTGATCATCAGACATATGTTTGGGTCATAAAATCTTCAGCAACATATCCATTATTACTTCTGTTGTTTTGCCAGGTGTATTTATCATTATGACAAAAGTATAAACTTCTCCCTTATTACTTTTAATATAGCCCACCCTTGTATTTATGTCTTTAAGAGTTCCTGTCTTGTAAAACTCTCTTTCCTTTTTCTGCATTAAATTATGATAGGGAATGAATGCTTCGATAGTTTTGTACAAGCTTTTTGCAGAGATCCTGTTTTGTCTTGATATTCCAGATCCCTCAACAATACATAAGTTTTTTAAATTAAGTATGTTTTCAGCATAATTTTTTGCAGCAAGAACTCCCTTGTCAAGAGTTCCAGGAGAGCCGTATAATTTTGCACCAGCAGCGATAAGTAGTTGATTGGCCATGAAATTATTTGAGTGTTCTAGAAGTTTTGATATGATTTCCTTTATTGAAAAACCGGACATATACTTAAATACCAGTTTGTCATCTTTATTAACTCTTTCAAGCCTTATACTGCCATTAGATTTAATGCCTTGTTTTTCCAGGAAGTATTTAAAGAGATGTCCAAAGTAAAGTGTGTTTTCACTTTCTTTATGGGAGAACACTATTCTTCCCATGGCCATCTTTAATTTCTTAACCTTTCTTAATGCAAACGGCAGCAGGGGTGTTTGTTCTTCCGCACTGACATATTTGCCGTTTTCAAGGCGCTTGAAGTAAACAGTATTGAAGTTGGCGCAAAGCGCCCCATTTGGTGCATCATAGGGCTGTGATGATGGGCTGATTCCAGGAATTGTAATGGGTTGCTTGAAATATGAATCATCTAAAACAATATCTTTAATCTTTTTATGCTCTGCCTCAAGCCTTGAGCCAAGTGCTTTGGATATTTCTTCCAGAATTTCAGATGTCAGCAGCGGATCTCCATATCCTTTTATTTTAAGATTTGAATCGTTATCCAGGTAGAATTCAGTAGTAAATCTGTAATCCTGACCCAGATAATGTATTGCCACTAAAGAGGTAAGTATTTTCAGAGTTGAAGCAGGAATGAGTTTTTTGTCGGCATTTTTGGAAACTATAATTCTGCCCTGGTGATCAGCGACAAGAACTGCATCCTGATCGCCTATAAGATTTGCCACACTACCTGGGTTTTCAGCATGGAGATTTTGAATTTGAAAGTGCAGCAAAAACCAGAATAGCAGTGTAAAAAATATTGCAGGTTTTGAAAGTATGATTGATTCAGGTTTAATTCGCATATAAGGACAGATTATGGAGCACATAATTTTTCCACTTCTTTTTCTTCAAGTTCCCGCAACTCCTCAATACTTTTGTTTTTGAATCTGATTGCGGGCTATCCACTTAACGCAAGTTCAAAAAGATATATCTGCTTGAATATATTGCTCTTTTTCTAATTTTTGATTTTTATTCAAAAATGGCCGAATACTCTTTAAATTCAAAGAATTAAGGACAATCGACTTGCGTTAAGCGGATAGCCCGCTTCTGATTTTGCTACCAGGTCATCCGAGGCTTCATATATGTATAGACGACAATTTTTGCTTTTTTCATCATCGCCAATCTCCCATAATCACAAAAGGTGTCCAGAAGTATGGATGAACGTACTCATCTTTGGCCCTTACCGCCTGCAATGACCAGTTGGAGCAGGTCGGCCTGGGAGAGATATTGGCTTTTCTACTTCCCTATCCCGATGTTAAAACTCAATATTTCCTTTCCATCCACCGTATGTTTTTGCGGCGTGCTTATTTCATCCACCATCGTCTTAAGATCAAAAACCACCACATATCCCTCATTGGCGCGTTCGGTCAAAAGATATTTTCCGCACAGTTGATCAATTGCTTTTTCAACAGTCTTATCAAGACTTGAACGATTTATCTTGGTTTCGATAATGTATTTATGGCCCTGGTAGATCAAAAGGATATCAATTCTCCCTAATCCCGTTGGGGGCTCAAGACGAAGTTCGCCTTTTCCTCCCTCTACAAACTGATACAGCCAGGCACTGAGTAGGAATTGTCCTGTTTTTTCGTACGGTTTTTGGCTCGCGTAAAAGGCGCTTACGCCTATCTGCATGATGTATTCCTCAAAATCAGAAAGGATGGCTTCCATGTTTAGAAGTCCGTCAGGTCTAAAGTAGCCCTTAACAGATACATCTACAATTGCCTCGGATTCCCGAAAAAAGGTCTTGGTGAACCTTTTCTTATAGATAGGGTTGCTGACCTTAATATTTTTTCCTTCTGCCTTAATCAAACCATGCGTCAAAAGAAGCGACTGCTCATCATCGCCAGGGATGTATTCAACGCCATTAAAAACAATGTTTATAAAAGTCTCTTTGTATTGTTTGGCCTTTTCGGTGATATTATCAAAATGACTGTTTTCTTCGTACAAAAGAATGTCAATCGCCTTTTCCATATCTTCTTCGGTAATAGGGTCCGTTGTTTCTGGCTTTATATCAACAGTGAGGATTGTGCCCAGCCTGTTCACCAGCCAGGGCTGGCCGGCTGTGTTATTAAATACTTTTTTTACTGCTTTTTCAGTAAAGGGCTGGTTGGTTTCTTCTGTATATTGGGCGTAAAGATCACGGACATTTTTAAGCGTAAAAGGTGGAAGTTTTATCTGGTCGGCAATATTGAAAGGGGAAACACCACCAACGATTAGCCTGGTTATGTTGCGTATGCCTACCAGACCAACGGAGTATAGGGCTTTAGCGGTCTGCTTTTTGTATCTTTGATAGAGTTCTCTTAAGGTTGTCAGAAAATTTTCCAATTCGTCTATGGGGATGCCGTCGAACTCGTCAATAAATATGATGATGCGCTTCGGGGGGATTACAGTATTCAATTTCTCAAATAATTTTCGGAAAGAGATATGATGCGTGATATGATGCGTGCTCAACAGGGTGTGCACAGCTTCTATGTTCTTACAATTGACTTCTCGTAATCGCAGCAGAAGCTGCTCGTAGATTACTTCTTGGATTAGGGTGTAAAAGGTTGCTACATCTATCGCCTTGTAATCCTGGAAACTAAGAAGGATGGCCACATAGGCAGTATCCTTCTCCAGTTCATGGCAAAAGTCCTCAAAAAAGGTGGTCTTTCCGCTCTGACGGGGGGCAAATATGGAGAAGTACCTACCCAGGTCAACCAGTGTTTTAATGTCCTGCTTTCTTTTGCTGACCACATTTTCCAACGAAATGTGATATGACATGTGAGGATCAACCACCCCCGAGTCTTCAAACATCCGTTTTGGTTTTTTATAATTCATTTTTTTCCTCCCTATCTCCAGTCCCCCATGACCACAAAAGGCGCCCAAAAGTATGGATGCGCATATTCCTTCCTTGCTTTAACAGCCTGCATGGCCAGTTGAAGTGCCCGAGTCTTTGTCTGTCTGTTTTTCACAAAGTGCCAGTAAAAGTTTTCCATTAAATAAGATGTAGATTCATCCGCCACGTGCCAGAGACTCAGCATGACAGCCGCAGCCCCGGCATAAAAGAGCCCCCGGTTCAGGCCGATGAGTTCATCAGCCGAGGAAAAGCGGCTCAACCCGGACTCGCAGGCGCTTATCGTTGCTCTTTGTAATACCATCAAACAGAGTCATGAATTATTTGCTTTCCACTATGAGAGTAACAGGCCCGTCATTAATCAATGATACATCCATCATTGCGCGGAACTGACCAGTTTCGACAGAAATGCCTTTGCCTCTGACCTTTTTGACAAAATATTCATAAAGTTCATTAGCCTTTTCAGGGCCGGCGGCATTCACAAATGACGGTCGCCTTCCTTTTTTGCAATCACCAAGCAGGGTAAACTGAGACACAACAAGCATCTCACCGCCGGTTTCAAGCAAAGAACGATTCATCTTGCCGTTTTCATCTTCAAATATTCTTAAATGAATAATTTTTTCCGCAAGGTACTTAGCTTCATTTACCCCGTCATCCCCGGCAATTCCCAGAAGCACCAGAAGACCTTTGCCGATTTTTCCAACAATTCCATTATTAACTGAAACAGAACTTTCTTTTACCCTTTGTATTACTGCACGCATGATCAAATATAATGAATATCCGGATTATCTCATTAATGGCCGTTTCCTGTAATTATCTTGCAACTTAATATAAATAATGATAAATAATAAAGATGAAAATATCAATCCCCAAAGAAGCCATAACACAAATAATGACGGATTATAATTGTTCTGAAGAAGAAGCAGCCAAAGCGTATCTTGATGCTGACGACAGTGCTAAAGAGGCATTCAATTCTATTCTTGCAGAACGCTTTGGTGCAAGAAAACAAACTCCAGAGTCTTTGGCGCCTAAAATTTATACTCCTAAAGAAATTAAAAGCCATTTAGACAAGTATGTCATTGGACAGGAAGAGTATAAAAAAAGACTCACAATTGCCGCCGCATATCATTTTGCCGTGATAAAACATCTTAGCGAGCATCCGGATGATTTGACGGTAAAAAGATTTCGAAAGAAAAATACCATTACAGCCGGACCTTCAGGGAGTGGAAAGACCTACAGTGTGGAGGTTTTAGGTGATCTTTTGCAGGTTCCGACACTTATAATTGATGCTACCGATTATACAGAGGCCGGCTATGTCGGTAAAACCGCCGATGATATGATACGAGAATTGATTGATTTGGCACCGGGATATAATCGAGAAGAACAGGCTCGTTTCATAACTACTTACGGTGGCTTGATATGTATCGATGAAATTGACAAAAAAGCAAAAGATGGTGCATCAGTCGGGCATGATATATCCAGGGAAGGATTTCAAAGATCTGTCCTTAAACTGATAGAAAGAAAATCGGTATCAATAAACAATCCATATTCTGCTGCTTCTCAAATTCAAGAAGCTATAGACAGGCAAAAAGGTAAAAAGGCTGCAAAACAAGAGAGCATGATAAGTACCGAAAACATACTGTTTATATTGGGCGGTTCTTTTGAGAGACACGGAGATAATCTGGAATCCATTGTGAAAAAGCGTTTGCAGCACAAGGGGAGAGTACATGAAAATGGAAGTATTGAAATTAAGGGGTTTGCTAAAGACGATAAAAAGAGTGATAAAGGTAAATTGCAAAGCTACTATAAGGAAGCGGAAGCAGATGATTTTATTGAGTTCGGACTTTTACCCGAATTGATCGGCAGATCTCCAATAAGAACCTTTGTCAATTTGTTGTCCAAAAATGATTTGATTCGCATTATGCAGGAAACCGAAGACTCAATTCTCAATCAATATGAGCTGGAATTTAAGTTGTTCAATATTGATCTGGAATTTACGCCTGAGGCGGTTGAATATATAGCGGAAAAGGCGGAAAATAAAAAGACAGGCGCCCGCGCTCTGGTAAGTGTATGGGAAAACATCTTAACGGATTTCCAATTTGAGCTTCCAGGTACAAATTTTTCAAAATTAGAGGTTACCAGGAAGTTATGTGAAAGACCCAAAGATGAACTGTTAAAAATGCTGGAAAGGTCTCCATTTGCGGATTTTGTTGAGAATTTTAAAAAAGAATACGGAGTTGAACTTATTTTGGATGAAGATGTTCAGAGTTATATAGAACAATCTGCACATCAGAATAACGTGCAGATATCCGAGACACTTAAAAAATTATTCTTCGGTGCATCAGCATTAAATTATATGGGCATCAGGGAGCCATATAAAGTTACCAGAGAAATGGTACAGGATGAAAAATATTTTGATAAGCTGTTTGCTCGCTGGTATGAAGATCAAAAGAAAAAAATAGATCAAAAATAACCGTTCACGGGTTCAGACATCCCTCATCCAGTCCAGTTAAACCTAAGTTGAGCGATTTTTTGCGAAGAAATGTGCCGAGATCTTGATGCAGCAAGGTTTGCGAAAAGCGTAGGCATACCAATTGGATATGTCGAGACTTTTCGCAAGTCCTTGATGCGCAAGAGATTGGTGCAGGTCGAGTAAAAAATCGCTCAATTTAGGTTGAATATTTCTTCAGTATCTTCCCGCCAGCCATCCCACATATAAGCATCTTCACGACCCTGCCCAATTACCCTGAACGCATATCGAACCTGCTCTTCATAGAATTTACAGTAAGGGCTGGGGGCATTTACAGTTCCTGAAAGCATTTTGATTTCAGCAGGACATGGCGCTCCGCAGAAATGCCGGATAGCGCAGGTTGCGCATGGTTCTATGTTTTCAACTGTTCTGCTCGTAATTTCCTGAAAAGGTTTGGTTTTCAGTATGACATCCAGATCATCTTGAAACAGATTTCCACCATGATATTCAGGAAAACCAATAAACTCACTGCACGGAAAGACCCCTCCCAGAGCTGAAAGCGCAAAGAAGCAACGGCCGCCTCCGCAGGGAGAGATATCGCACATCAGTCTCCTGCCGGTGGGACCGGCAATTCCCATTAATACATTAGCAAAATTTGCAATTACCAGCTTTTGGTTTGTTTTTGAGTAAAGCTCATAAGTTCTTTCAAGAGCTTTACAGAAATATTCCGTCATTGTATTGTTGTGAGGCTTCAGCTTTTTGCCGCCCTCCCGAGTGCACCGCACGGGATTAAACATAACCGTTTTTACCCCATGATCATGATAGAAGTCTACCATTTGTGGTAAAGTATGTACGTTCATGGAGGTTACCGTGGTGATTACGTTAAAAGCCGGATATGTTACAAGCTTGTCCATAATCTTTACTACACTGTCGAAAGCTCCTTTACCATGCCAGTTTTTGCGCAGATTGTTTGCAATGGCGGCTTCAGGAGCATCTAACGAAATCCCGATTCCCACATTATGTCCTGTAAGAAATGAGATTGCCTCGTCATCCAGAAGCGAGGCATTTGTCTGGACTCCAAAATGAAATTTGTCGTAGAATTTCTCAATTCCCGCAAACATGGATTCTCTGGCCATCATTGGCTCACTTCCGTGAAAAATGATTTGAGGCTTTGAATCGTCAGGCAATGTCCTGTGAAAATAACTGTAAAGATGCTCCAGGGCATCACAAAGTTCACGGACCGTCATTGTCTTGCCGTTGCGGCGCATCTTTTCAGGCAGATAACAGTATGTACAGTTGAAATTGCAAAGTTCCGTAGGATTAAAGTAAACGGCCGAGGGTTTCAGGCCAAAACGGAGATAATCCATTTCTCTTTTGAAATCCTCGGCTTTTTTTTGAAAATCCGCAATCAATGGACCAGCCAGGGCATCCTGAACAGCGTCATGATCCACCAGCGCCCAAAAGGCGACATTTGGTTCCACAACAGCTATCTTGCCGGGAAGACCTATGTCCAGGAAGACGAATTGAGGTCCATATCCTGTATTGGCATATTTTGCTTGCAACTGATTTTCATCACACATGAAATTGTTCCTCTATTTCCCGGCTTTTTTTGATACGATTAAAATATAATGAGAAAGGCCTGTGCCAATCTGCAGGCAGCGACGACGATAGGAAATGATACGTTCTTTTTTCATAATAGCCTCCTTAAATTATGTCGGTAAGTTGTTTGCCCATAAAAAAACCCGGACGAGCTAAGGCTCATCCGGGATTCTTTTTCCATCAGACTCCCTTAACAAGTTCTTAATCAGGTCTTCTGGCTTTCGGATCATCTGAGGATTTGCGGCCTTCCCCCCGAAGTTGACCTCGAAAGTGACCGAGCGTAAACTGAGACCATTTTTCAACGGTCTCAACTCTTTGCAAAACCTCATCCCCGATTACAGCGGCGGGACCGCCACGGATTTTAACCGTGTTCCTGGATGATTAAGAACGAGTTATTAATTTTTTACATCATCATTTGCCAGAGTCTGTTTGTTTTGTCAAGATTATTTCAGCCTATGAACAAATTCAACTGGGTTAAGTTTTTCGGCTCGGTTTTCGGCAGAGCAGCTTTTGATAATAGGGGAGTCCTCAATGCTTTTTGTATTGTATTTCTTTTTTGAAATGATTTTTTCTATTTCAGGCATAGGCCGTCCACTACTTTCTTCCACATAAATTGCCATAAGGTAAAAGTGAACAGAGGGGTCAGTTTTTTTTATCAGTTTCTATCTTTTTTACAGCTTTATCAAAATCGCTTTCTTGTACGTCATTAAATCGGATACGTTTACGATTGAACTTTTCATACTCCGATTCAGCCAGTTCTTTTGCCGTTTCATGGGATATTTTTCCCGCATGTTCCAGTATTTCCCTGTCGTTTAAAGTCAGAAAGCCGTTCAGCTTCTCAATCCAGTTTTTCATATGCATGGGAATACGTTTCATTGCCTGACCTTCGGCAAAAATCAGATACTGCTCAACCAGATTATTAAGCGCCAATAATTCATCTTCCTTAAGATAATTTTTTGCAACGGTCACATCACTTTTGCGAACTTTTCCCCCGCGCCAGTTGGTCAGTCCGATGTTGGTTTTTTCACTATCGGCCCGATCGTAAATAATTTCGGCGGCAGTTTGTCCGGTTATTGCCCAATGTAATTTGTTCTGTACGGTTTTGAAAAAATTGATGCTTATATCTGTTGTGGGATCGTAATCAATGCTTATGGCATAAATATCGGTGATCTTTTGATAAAACCGCCGCTCAGAAGTGCGGATATCCTGTATCCGGCGCAGAAGTTCATCAAAATAATCAAACGGCTGGTCAGGGTTTTTCAATCGTTCATCATCCAGGACAAATCCCTTGATAATATACTCACGCAATCTTTGAGTTGCCCATTGGCGGAAACGGGTGGCGACATGAGATTTTATGCGGTAGCCGACGGAAATGATTGAGTCTAAGTTGTAAAATTTACTGGTTCGTTTAACCTGTCTGCCGCCTTCTTTCTGAACTATTAAGAAATCCTTAATAGTTGACAATTCATCCAACTCACCTTCATTATAAATATTTTTCAGATGCAGGTTTATGTTTGGAATAGTTGTCTGAAACAATTCCGCCATAAGCTTTTGAGTGAGCCAAACGGTTTCGTTTTCAAGCCGAACTTCGATTTTTGTATCTCCGGCCTCAGTTTGATAGATGAGGATGTTGGATTTGATGATTTTATGGTTTGATGATTTATTCATTTTGATTTCTGTGCAGTATAAAATTATCTGGCAAAAATTGCAGTCAATTCGCCTGCTTCTTTTAAAGGAGGTTCTACCCGTTCACGTTTAATTAAATTGGCTTCGATCTTATTGGTCAAATCTTGAACAAGTGAATAAGATATTCCTCTATTCACAATTCAAACCTAATGCCCCTCTGTTTCCCCTTCTTGGCCCTTTGCCCCGAACTCGACCATGAGGCCTGAGAAATCACAGTTGAATTTCGGCGGAGCAGCGCCAAATGTCTTACATTCACTGATAATTTTGTATATACCACGGCCCCAGGCTTCAATCAGTTCGGCACGGAAGAAAGCATTCGCGATGAGGGGGTTATACGGCATTGATGCATGCTTCTCAAACAGTCGCAAGGTCAATACGATCCCATCCCTTTTCATTATCATTTCCCTTCATGAATCACGGGATCGCTTTCATTTCCCACAGCACAATACTACTTTGTCAAGGATAAAGACTCGGCTCCTATGTCAGAGCAATTGCATCAAAATTTTAGACCTTTAAAAATCAAATAGTTACGTAATGCAGCAAGCAGTTTATCAGTGCTTATTTTTTAAGCGGTATTTGTAACCCATTGATTTGTTTAGAATCAAAAATCATGCCAAATTTTGATGCAATCGCCCTGGCTCCTATGTCAACCCTATACTTTGTAAAATTTCTGATTAATTCCTCAAAACTTTTTGGCTTGAACCTATTGAAACTCTCCTCATCTACAAAAACGTAATCATACTTGATTTCTGATTGTGCTTTGTTGATATCAACACACCACTGCTTTAACCTTTCAATTTTCAAAGGCACGTCAAGATCTTCCAGCCCTTTGGTTTCAACAATAAAGATTTCTTTCTTTGATTTCTTGACGATAAAATCAGGGTAATAGTTGGATATCTCGCCCTTTGCGTTGACGTAATCAATCTTGAAGTGAACGGCCATATAGTTTTTCACATAGGAAATGAGATCGTCGCAGTCTTCAAGAAAGGCGGCAAACTGTAATTCCAGATCACTGTCACCGATGATTTTGTTAAAAATACTCTTTTTAGGTATAATATATCCCTGCTCTTTAACGACAAATGGGCGTGTCTTCCTCAACTTAATCGTATCATGGATTTTTGCGTCTCCCTTGTTCTGCACAGTTAAAGCGTTAATCTGCTTTTTGAATGTTTCAACCAGAGTTTTGCCGGCTTCCAGTTCGGACAGATTTCGCAAGGTGTTCAGGCTGTCAAGGTCAACCGGTTTTTCAAACAATTCATCCTGAATAAAATATTTTACTTTTCCGTACAGCACATCATAACCGCTGACCAGTCTTAAATCCTTCATAATAACACGGGTGAAATATCCCACCACAGAGCGATAGTCGGTAACCGCTCCTGAATCCAGAATGGTTGTATGATTGATCTCGCCTGTAGTTATGTCCTTAAATACAATCTCACGCTGTTCTTCGATGCTGAATGTCTTGTATTCTACTTTTTTATGGCCAAAATGCCCGGTGTCCAGACTGCTGAGATTCTTGTACTCCCGATACACCCTCGGGGTTAATACCGGAATCTCAATATCAAGATTGTCGATATCCTTTTTTGTGTTTTCATTATCAATTTCAACGATAATCGGCGTTTTTGGCTTGGTGCCTTCACCCATTGCCTTGCGCTCAAACTCAACGCCTTCGGACTGGATGGACTCCACAAAATCCATAAAGGCATCTGTTCCCACAACGCTGACGTATTCCTCCGCGTCATAGCCGGGATACATTTTTCGCAAGCCCCGACCCAAAGTCTGTTCCGGTAAAATATTACTTTTGGCAGAATAGGGACGCAATCCCACGATAGTGGTCACGTTTTTCACATCCCAACCCTCTTTTAGCATCATCACCGAGACAATAGCCTTGTAAGGGCTGTCCCAGTTATCAATCTTATTGGACTGTTTGCGCAACTTTTCCAGCTCTTCCTTCTTCTTGCCGCTTGCGGCCTCACTGATCTCACCGTTGTTTTTGGTATGAATCACCAGCACCGCATCTTTAAAATCAGGATAGGTAGCCTTCAGATATTCAGCCACATCATCACAGTTTCTGGTATCGTCAGTCATTACAAAGAGAATGGCTTTTTTGTCCAGTTTTTCATGTTCTTTGTATGCTTTACGCCATTCCTCAACACCCAGATTCAGGTAATCGGCATATTTTTCCGTGTATTTTGAACTTTGCCGCTCACTGAGTTTGGCGCGGCTTGCGGAATCGGGCAGCACCGGATGTTTGACCACATTCTGCGAAATAGCCTCTACCAAAGGATAATCCGAAACCGTCTGCACAAAAATTGCGCCATTGTTGTGCTTGGGTGTAGCGGTCATGTCTACTTGCAGGCAGAGAAACTTGTCCTTGTGTTTCAGCCGATTATGGATATCTTCAATCGACCTGAACCACGCCATTTTGGGATCATGAATATGGTGCGCCTCGTCATTCAGCACCACCAGTTCATCAATATCGCGGACAATATCCCCAAGATCGACTTTGGAATCCGTGGTAGCGCCGGTGGGACGCCTGCCCAGAAAATAATCCATTGTATCTTCATCGTCAGCGGAAGGCTCGACATTGTTGCCGGAATAGACACGGTGAATATTGGTTAAAAATATATTGCCGGTCTTGCGGATAACATTAACCTCATCCTGAATATGCAGGGTCAATTGAAAATCATCGCGCCAGTTGTGCCCTTCAAAACCACCTGAATATCCATTGGGCGGCAGCACAGGATCTTCAAAGAATATCCGCAACCCGTCAAAATCCGTTCTGATCCGATCCAGCACAATGATATTAGGCGTAATCAGCAGAAAGTTACGCGCCAGGTCCGAATCCGGCTCATAAAGTTTGTGAAAATAAGACCACGCCAGAACCAGGCTCATCACCTTGGTTTTGCCTGTACCGGTTGCCATCTTGATGACAAAGCGCCGCCATGATTCATCAAACATTCCGGCAGACACCGCGCCTGATGAATCAAAACGGAGCAGGTCATATTTGTCCTTCACCTTAACTGCATCGTAAAGATAAATGATGCTTTCAACCGCCTCTTGCTGGGCAAAGTAGTATTCAAACTTCGCCATCGCGCCGCCTGATTTCGGCAGCATATGCTCTTGATTAAACCACCAGTTCAGCAAGGCGATACTGGTATCTGTTGCCCCTTCATAGTCGCTGTCCCGCCATGCCTTCACTTTTTTACGCAGTTCATGCACCAGAGGCGGCAGCAGCTTTTCATAGCTTGACTCACGGAGGGCTTCATCCGCAGGGAACCAGCGGATATCAGGCTCAAGTATACTGTGAGGAGAAGTCGGA
>JAJSZW010000104.1 GCA_030262895.1 Deltaproteobacteria bacterium
AGTACCCGACAAATCACAGGGGAAGTCACGGGTGAAGTTCAGAAATTCTTAAAAATACTGCATACGCCTATGAGCTCTTCTTGATGGGAGTCCATCGGCTCAGGACCATTGGCCGGATGCGATCCAGTTTGTGGG
Source organism: Deltaproteobacteria bacterium (assembly GCA_030262895.1). Classification (GTDB taxonomy): domain Bacteria; phylum Desulfobacterota; class Desulfobacteria; order Desulfobacterales; family ETH-SRB1; genus B13-G4. The sequence continues at coordinate 136 of JAJSZW010000104.1, forward strand.
ACTTGGTTTGCCGGAGGGAATGACCACGACAACCGGCACGAGAAATCCATCCACCGCAGTCGTGACTTTCCTGAATGAAACGGGAACGTGATCCTGTTGGAGTCTTTTCCAGAACGTCGTCCACTGGATCTGTTTCGCATCGATAAAAGGTTCCGTGAAGGCCTCAACTATATTTCAGCTTGCTGCAAAATTGTCTTGACTATTTTTCAATATTATGAATAATGGTCATTATGATAAAGAGAACTTCATATATTAAGATCTGGCATGATCTCGCTATTGACAAGCACATGATATTCCTTGTGGGACCACGTCAGGCAGGAAAAACCACTCTTACCCAAATCATTTCCGCCTCCTTTACGAATCATCTCTATTTCAATTGGGATATTGCTGAACACAGAACAAATTTCCTGCAAAACCCCTCTTTCTTTGAAGCATTAGAACGTAAAGATTCATCAATTCCATTGATTGTTCTTGATGAGATCCACAAATACAAAGACTGGAAAAATTACCTTAAAGGTATATATGACCAGCATCATGGTAAATACCGGTTTCTTATCTCAGGAAGTGGGAGGCTGGATATCTATCAGCAAGGAGGGGATTCACTGGCTGGACGTTATTTTCTATTTCACCTGTGGCCATTTACGATTTCCGAGTTAGGAGAAAAAAACAGAGAGATCGGTCATTTTCTCAATGATCCGTTACAAACAACAACGGAACATACCAAAGAACTGAAAGAAATATGGGCAGGGCTATCTGAATTAAGTGGATTCCCAGAGCCATACCTGGCAGGGCGGAAGACGACCTATCGACGATGGTCGAGCATCTATTCAAAGCAGTTAATACGTGAGGATATTCGGGATCTGACAGGGATAAAATCCGTCATGGACATGGAAACGCTTTATCTTTTGTTGCCATCTAAGGTAGGAAGTTCTGTCTCAGTCCCTTCGTTAGCTCGAGACTTGAAAGTAGCATATAATTCTGTTCGGAACTGGTTGTCGATTTTTGAAAGATTTTTCCTTACTTTCAGCATTGCTCCATGGACCCGGAGAATTGCGCGGGCAATTCAAAAAGAGCGCAAGGTGTATCTCTGGGACATCCCCAGAATAAAGGAACCAGCGGCCAGGTTTGAAAATATGGTGGCAGTTGAACTGTATCGGGCGGTTACAGCATGGAACGATATTGGACACGGTACATTTTCCTTGCATTTTATTAAGAATAAGGAACAGCAGGAAGTGGACTTTATTATCGCAAATGAGGGTGAACCGCTTGTTTTAATTGAGGCTAAACTTTCAGACACAAAACCGTCCCCGGTGCTTAAGAAATTTCAGTCTGTTTTGAAAAAGCCTGCTGTTCAACTTGTCGAAAAAAGCGAAGGTTACCGTATGATTCCAAATGGAGATCAGTATATATTGGTAGCTCCTGCATACCAGTGGCTTTCGGGTTTGCCATAGCTTTGCCGGTTCAAAGCTCCTGGCTGAACTGTTACGTTGTTTGCAAAAAATTCCTTAGAATCCGCTTTCCGACCGATGTCATGATAGATTCAGGATGAAACTGGATTCCTTCTGTTGGATGTTTTCGATGTCTGATGCCCATGATTTCTCCGTCATCGGATTCCGCACTTATCTCCAGACAATCGGGCAGATTTTCTCTTGATACGGATAGTGAGTGATAACGCATAGCCGTAAATGGTTTGCGTATGTTATGATACAAAGTTTTTCCATCAGCCTTTATTATGGAGGTTTTTCCATGCATTAACCGTTTGGCTGAAATTACTTTTCCACCAAAAGCAACAGCAATGGTCTGATGCCCTAAACACACACCAAGGATTGGAACCAGGCCGGAGAAATGCTTAACAACTGAAAGCGATATTCCTGCTGTTTCAGGCCTGCCTGGTCCTGGTGATATAACAATTCCCGAGGGTTTCATGGTAATAAGATCGGAAATAGAAACCACATCATTGCGGAATACTTTGACCGGACTGCCAAGCTGTTCAATATATTGCACCAGGTTGTATGTAAATGAATCATAGTTGTCAATCATTACGATCATATGTGTTTCTCCCCTATGAGATGCTTTTTTGTAATAGTTGCAGCGCCTTTTGTATTGCCATTGCTTTATTGACGGTTTCAACTCGTTCCCGTTCAGGATCGGAGTCAGCAACTATTCCTGCGCCAGCTCGTACAGTCAGCCGTCTGTTTTCAATGCTGGCGGTTCTTATCGTAATGGCCAGATCCATATTGCCGTGAAAAGAAATATATCCAACTGCGCCCCCATACGGGCCTCTGGGTTCCTTTTCCAGTTCTGCGATGATTTCCATGGCTCTTACTTTAGGGGCGCCTGATAAGGTTCCGGCAGGGAATGAGGCTGATAGAAGATCCCATGCATCACAATCAGAACGCAGGTCACAGCATATGTTGGATACAAGGTGCATTACATGAGAATATCTTTCGACAATCATAAGATCCGTAACCTGAACCGTACCAACTTCTGCAACTCGTCCGAGGTCATTGCGTCCTAAATCTACCAGCATAAGGTGTTCGGCTCTTTCTTTTTCATCTTGAAGAAGCTCATTTGCAAGTGCCCTGTCTTCCTGCTCGGTTTTTCCTCTGGGTCGTGTTCCGGCAATAGGGCGAAGGGTGGCTACTCTGTTTTCCAGCCTTACCATTGTTTCCGGTGAAGAGCCGACAAGCGCCATATCATCGAGATGCATAAAGAACATATAAGGCGAAGGATTAATATATCGTTGAGCCCGATACAGTTCCAGGAGGTCAGGAGGAGTTTCGCAGATAAAGGGCTGAGATATTACAGTTTGAATAACTTCCCCTTCATGGATATATTTTTTTACTGTTTTTACGTTTGATCGAAAAGTATCTGCTTCCATTTGAGCAGTCAGCTTGTATTCCGCTTGACTTTTTTGGATATTTTTTTCCGACGGATTGCTATCCATTGATTCAAGCATGGCCTGTATTCGAGCTGCAGCCTCATCATAAGTTTGTTCGGGATCCTGATTTTCATCCGGGAATGCGATGACTATGCCGAAGAACGTATTGCGGATATTGTCAAAGATAATGAGTTCATCCGGTATTATAAAATGAGCAAAAGGCTTATTCTCAGGCAACATATTCGGGATTTTTTCAAAAAAGGAAACCATTTCATAGGTTAAATATCCTACCATTCCTCCCCAGAACCTGGGAAGTTCAGGAATATCAGCCGGTTTGTATCTGCTCATAAAATCTCTAAGGATCTCCAGCGGTTTTCCATTATGAGGGATCTTATTTAAGGTGTCGTTGCCCTGAATTTCCACTTCTTTTTTAAACACTCTGATATGAAAGCGGGTTGAGTAGCCAAGAAAGCTGTATCTTCCCCATCTTTCACCTCCTTCTACACTTTCAAAAAGAAATATGGGCCCTTTATTGTTATAAATTTTCTTAAAAAGAGAAACCGGGGTCTCAGTATCCGCCAGGATTTCTACACAAACAGGAATTACGTTATTGTGCTCTGCCAACTGGACAAATTTATCTTTGTCCGGAAATTGTTTTATAAGCATAAATGCTCCTTTATCTGGAATAGTTCACCACGGATTTTCACGGAATTACACTGAATTATCAAAATGCTTTTATAATTTCTTCTTGGTGAAAAAACATAATAAAAAAGGCCGTGAACTTTTCCACGGCCTTTTGAAAATAAAAAACCGTGGGTTCTAGGTCTGCCCACGGTCCTTAAAGCTTATATAGACTTTCAGATAATTGATTTTACTGCGTTATCAGTCGTCGACGTATAACTAATACGCCTTCCTCCTTCTAGCCTTGTGAAATTAATTATCTGAAAGTCTATAGTTAATAAAGTTCCGGTGACATCTCCGCAAATTCGAGCCACCACCAACATTTAACATCTATATTATTTGTAGTATTTATTATTTTTAGCATAATTGATTTATCTCTTGAATATAACTTAATTAGTACCTGAACAACAAACCCCGAAATATGGTTTTTCAATTTTGTTTAGAGATTTCCAACTCGCTGAGATTGCTTTCTTTTTTAACTCAAAACTCAAAACCAAAAACTCAAAACCGTGCCTGAACGTAGTTTTCATTCAGGCACTAATTAGCTGTTTTTGGGGGTGTTTGTCAAGGTGTTTTTAGATATACTCAGAAATTTACAACCTGAATTTTGTAATAGTTCACCACGGATTTTCACGGAATTACACTGAATTATCGTAACCGTTTACAGTTGTCGGTTCACGCTTCACAGTTTTTCCAATGAACTATACCTCGAAAGGCCACAAATAACGATTTTTCGCTGGCCATGAACATCAATAGCAGCGTTGCTCAGACTTGCAATAGCCTGCTATTCCGTGCCTTCGCGCCTTGCTCTTGATGCTCATTGCTCACCGAAAAAAGCGCAATTTGTGGCCTTCCGAGGTATATGCAAGGCAGGAAAACTGCAATTCAGGGGGATTCGTTCTGGCACTAATTACTTGACAATTAATATATAAAGAACTATATTCCAAAACAGTAATATATTGGGAGAACAAAATGAAAGAATTCGTCAAAGTAATGAAAGCCCTTTCTGATATTAACAGGGTAAAAATTGTCAAGCTGCTTCAGCATAAGATGATGTGCGTATGTGAACTCCAGACCGCCTTAGGGGTTGCCCAGCCCACGGTTTCAAAGCATTTAAAAATACTTGAACATGCCGGTCTCGTTATTTCAAAGAAAGAAGGCCTGTGGGTTAACTATTATCCGGCTGATGGCAGTGCTTCACCTTATGCCGCAAGTATGCTGGGAAACCTAAGGCACTGGCTCGATCATGATCCTGAGCTTAAGGAAATAATTGAAAGATTACCTGGTATCCACAGAGATCTGATTTGTAATGCTTAACATCAATATAGCTGAATTCCTATATATAGACTTCCAGATAAATAATTTTACTGTGTTATCAGTCGTCGACGTATAACTAATACGCCTTCCTCCTTCTGGCCTTGTAAAATTAATTATCTGACTGTCTATAGCTATGGGAGTAAAATATTTATGAAAGAACGGACAAAATTATTGCTTATTATACTGGTTTTTCTTGCATGCTACTATGTGCCATGGAGCCATCCAAATATAAGGCAGGCGGGACTTGAAGCTTTTATGATGCTTCAGGAATATGCTCGAGAGCATGTTCTGACCTGTCTTATCCCTGCTTTTTTTATTGCCGGAGCCATTGCTGTTTTTGTATCCCAGGCCTCGGTGCTAAAGTACTTTGGCGCATCAGCAAAAAAAATTCTTTCTTACTCTGTAGCCTCAATATCAGGATCTGTTCTTGCTGTATGTTCCTGTACTGTTTTGCCCCTTTTTGCAGGAATTTATACAAGAGGTGCCGGCATTGGTCCTGCCACCGCTTTTCTATATTCAGGCCCAGCAATAAATGTTCTGGCGATTGTTTTGACCTCAAGAATACTGGGCTGGCAGATGGGGCTGGCGCGTGCTGTTGGAGCAGTAATTTTTGCCATCATTACAGGACTTCTAATGGCTTTTTTCTTCAGAAAAGATGATGCTGCACGCGAAACAGGCCGGATATATGTTCCGGAAGACGAAGATAAAGGACGCACCCTGGGACAGGATGCTTTTTACATGCTGACAATGGTAATGATCCTTATTTTTGCAGCTTTTGCAAGACCGGCTCCAGGTTCCGCCGGCCTTTGGCAAATTATCTTTGCAGCTAAATGGTATATAACGGCTTTTCTCCTGATAGTATTATTTATTATGTTAAAAAGCTGGTTTACAAAGGATGAAAGAATAAACTGGGTGCAATCCACCTGGGGATTTACGAAACAGATTTTTCCTCTTCTTGGAGCAGGTGTACTTGTTGCCGGTTTTATGCTGGGCAGGCCGGGACATTCCGCTCTTATCCCTGAGCATTATATTCAAACTCTGGTAGGAGGAAATTCTTTGTGGGCTAATTTATTTGCTTCTGTTTCAGGCGCTTTTATGTATTTTGCCACTTTAACCGAAGTCCCCATTCTTCAAAGTCTTATTGGCGCCGGCATGGGGAAAGGGCCTGCTCTTTCACTTCTTCTGGCAGGACCGGCGCTTTCACTTCCCAATATGCTTGTTATTGGTGGGGTTATGGGAGTGAAGAAAACTCTTACTTTTTGTTTGATAATTGTAGTTTTATCTTCCATTGCCGGTATGTGCTACGGCTGGATTGCAGACCTAAGTTGAGCGATTTTTTGCGAAGAAATGTGCCAAGATCTTGATGCAGCAAGGTTTGCGAAAAGCGTAGGTATACCAATGGATATATTGAGACTTTTCGCAAGTCCTTGATGCGCAAGAGATTGGTGCAGATCGAGTAAAAAATTGTTCGATTTAGGTCTAAATAGAAAGGGACATTGTTAATGTCGCAAGATGACACTATTCAGATAAAAGTCGGTAAGCATAGTATAGGCATTATTGGGCTGACACATGTTATTGAAGAAGTTGCTGAAGACTTTGCTCATAAATCAGACTTTGAAATCCAGACAGAACTTTTAAGCCGTCTTTCAAGAAGCAATTATATTCCCTCGAATATTCAGGATAGCTACGCCAAGGCCTTTTTGCGGGAATTCAAGAAACATATCGGGAAGCCTTATGAAGAAGAGGTTTCAGAAGGGCTTGAGATAAAAGTACTGGGCCCTGGATGCTCTCAGTGTGACATGCTGGATAAAATACTGATTGAAGTTTTGTCTGAGATGAACATTCTGGCGGATATGGAGCATGTCAGAGACATTAAGGAGATAGGCAAATACGGAGTAATGGGAACTCCGGCATTAGTAATTAATGGAAAGGTGGTATCGGTTGGTAAAGTACCAGGCAAAGAAAAGCTCAAAGAATGGCTAAGTAAATTCGTGTAAGGAGAAAAAATGGAGATAAAAGTGCTGGGCCCAGGTTGCCCAAAGTGCAAACAGACCGAAGATCTTGTCAGGAAAGTGGTAATTGAAACTGGTGCTGACGCAAATGTGGAGAAGGTGAGCGATCTAATGGAGATCGCAGGCTACGGTGTTTTTGGAACTCCGGCCGTGGTTGTTGATGGAGAGGTCAAGAGCGTTGGCAAGATTCCGACTGTGGAAGAGATAAAGACATGGATTGGGAAGTAAATAACAAAAAGGAATATATGATGAAGAAAAGGGGAATAAAAACGTTCCTGTATGTTCTATTAATTTTTTGTGTAGGTACAGGGTATGCTTTTTCAGAAGAATTTGAAAAAGTGCCGGTGCTGGTAAAGGGAATGGTAACCATGATAGATCTGGGGGCAAAGAAATGCATACCATGTAAAATGATGGCTCCAATTCTTGAAAAGATGGAAAAGAATTACAAAGGAAAAGCAGCCATTATCTTTATTGATGTCTGGAAAAACAGAGATCAGGCCGGAAGATTCGGTATACGTGCAATCCCGACGCAGATATTTTTCAATAAAGAAGGAAAAGAGGTTTACCGGCATGTTGGGTTCATGGGAGAGACGGCAATAATCGAGCAGTTGAAAAAGATGGGTGTTAAGAGTTAAAGGCAGGATAGATGCTGGAAACATTTTTTATTACGGTAAATGAATGGATTTCAGGCGGTACGACCATAGCCTGTCTGGGTTCTTTTTTATGGGGGATAATCAGCGTGGCTTTCAGCCCGTGCCATCTTGCATCTATTCCCCTGATCATCGCCTATGTCGGTGGCCAGCAACAGGCACTTAAACCAAGGCAGGCCGGATATTATTCTGTTGCATTTTCTCTCGGCCTTTTTATTACCATCGCTCTAATCGGAATTATATGCGCTGTTTTAGGCAGAATGCTTGGAGATGTTGGTAACTACTGGCAAATTTTGATAGGAGGAATTCTTGTCTGGGTTGCTCTGGGGATGCTTGGTGTTGAAAAATGCTCAATGTCCGGCAGTTTATTATATCGCCTTAATTTAAAAGGCATCTTTGGGGCGTTTGTTCTTGGGCTGGCATATGGAGTACTTTCAGGTTCCTGCACCTTTGGATTTATAGCGCCCATTCTTGCAATTATTACTATTCAGCAAAAAATGGCCGCCGGAATTCTCCTTATACTTCTCTTCGCCATCGGCCATTGCCTGCCGATTGTAATTGCCGGAAGCTCGACAGCAGTTGTAAGAAGAATTCTGGAGAACAGCACCTGGCAGGGGGCAGGCAACTGGTTTCGCAAGGGCGCCGGTGCTATCATCGGGCTTCTGGGGATATATTTTATTTTAAATCCTTTTTTAGCGACTTGAAGACTCAAGTTTCGCACCATTAATTCCAGCCGAGGAGACATTATCATGACAATGGAATCTTGCAGTGCCGGCCAGCCGAAAGGGCTGAACATCTTTGAAAAATATCTCACCATCTGGGTGCTTGTTTGCATTGTCGCAGGTATCCTCTTGGGACGGTTCGCTCCAGGAGCCGCAACGTTTCTTGACGGTCTTGCCATTTACGTGGGCGATGCGCCTGTTGTCTCCATTCCCATCGCGATCTGCCTCTTTTTCATGATGTATCCCATCATGGTCAAGATTGATTTTGCCGAAGTCATCAAAGCCGGCAAGACACCCAAACCTGTTCTCCTGACCCTGTTTTTAAACTGGGGGGTCAAACCCTTCACCATGATAGCCATAGCCAACTTCTTCCTGGGTTTTCTTTTTTTGAATCTTATAGGTTCCGATGCGGTGGATATCGTAAAAATGCCACCGGCTGCCGACTGGGCAGTGGGATCAGTTCATGGAGCAGGTACTGTTGTGCTCCACGAGGGGATGAAAATGCTCCAAATCCCTCTCTGGCGCAGTTACCTCGCGGGGTGCATTCTATTGGGCGTTGCTCCATGCACCGCCATGGTCTTGATGTGGGGATATCTTAGCAAAGGCAATGATGGTCTAACCCTGGTTATGGTAGCCATCAATAGTCTAACGATGCTTGTGCTCTATGGCCTGTTGGGTGGTTTTTTGCTTGGTGTTGGCAAGCTTCCGGTGCCATGGGAAGCTCTGGCGCTCTCCATATCTATTTACGTGGCTTTGCCGCTTGTGGCTGGATATCTGACCCGCAGGTGGCTTATCAATGTCAAGGGAGAGGTCTGGTTTCGAGAAAAGTTTCTGCATTTTTTGACCCCAGTCTCTATCACTGCGCTGCTGGCAACCCTGGTGCTCCTCTTTTCGTTTAAGGGGGATATTATTGTGAACAATCCACTAACGATTCTCTGGATTGCCATTCCTTTGTTCATTCAGACTATTTTCATATTTGTGCTGGGATATGGCCTGGCACGGCTGCTTAAGCTTCGTTACGAGGATGCAGCTCCTGCCTCCTTGATTGGGGCATCAAACCATTTTGAGGTCGCCATAGCTACTTCCACCATGCTGTTCGGACTTTCTTCAGGGGCATCACTTGCAACGGTAGTCGGCGTACTGATCGAGGTGCCACTAATGCTTATGTTGGTCAGGATTTGTCTTAAGACAAGGGATTGGTTTGCTTCATATGAGGAAAGTTTGTGATGAAAAATGTGATAATGACTATATTAATCGGATTTATCGTTTTTGAGTTTATTGAGCATGTGATTTTTCCGCTATTCTGGTATATCAAGAACCGAAAGAAAAGATCAGTCTGTGGCGTAACAGGCATGCTGGGAAAAGTGGGTGAAGTCAAACATTGGCGGAAAACTGAAGGAAAGGTTTTTGTAAAAGGGGAACTGTGGAGGGCTGTCAGTGATGTTCCTTTATTGACGGGTGATAAAGCGGTTATTCAAAATGTGGAAGGGCTAACATTAAGAGTGAAGCCTTTTTTAATGGCTGAACCTGGAGAGAGAACATAGGAGATATATACAAGCGGTTGGAACAGGTCTTCTACAACAGAAATCTCTATACCGGAATGCAATCCAAGTTTTCAATCCATGCACTGTATTGCTCACATGGGCGAAGACATCAGAAAAGTATTCCCCTAAAGAATTGTTTACAGGTGCATCAAATACAGCAATTGATATCTATGAAGATGAAGAGCTTATTAAGGGAAATTGGTATCATCGTGATGGTGGTGCTTTCCCTGGCCCTGGTTACGAACAGTTTGAGGCCATCAGGCCTCAGGCTTATTGATACTGGAATACCGATTATGCAACCGGTCGAGGCGAACAATCCTGTTTACGCAATTCCATTGGATAAAGCGATTGAAAAGTACAAACGCGGGGAAACGCTGTTTATTGATGCCAGGTCGTACGAAGACTATATTGCAGGCCATGTCAAGGGAGCCATGAATTTGCCGGACCATCACTTTGATGAATTGATTGACGATTTTCTGTCCAGGACAGATACTGACATCGAAATCATTACCTATTGTGACGGGGAAGATTGTTCTCTGGGACACAATGTGGCTGAAAAACTGTACCAGTTAGGCTTTGAAAGGGTCTTTTACTTAGTCAATGGTTTGACTGAATGGCAGGAAAGTGCCTTGCCGGTTGTCTCGCAGAAGATCCCTGGGAGTTGATAAAACCCGCATGAAAAACAAATGGGACACGATTTATCTGTTGCTCAGACTATTTATGGGCCTGATTTTTATATGGGCGAGTTGGGACAAGCTTCTTGATCCCGTGGCGTTTGCAAGGGTAGTTCATAACTATCAGATCATACCATCTTCTATGGTCAACCTTGTGGCCATCATTTTGCCTTGGATAGAATTAACGTGCGGACTGTTGCTGGTCCTTGGCCTGTTGACCAAAGGGAGCGTCTTTATTATAGATAGTTTGTTGTTCATTTTTATCCTGGCTCTCGGATTCAACCTTTACCGGGGTCTTGATATCAGTTGTGGCTGTTTTACCCTCAGTCACGAGGCTGACAACACTATGCTCCACACGTTGCTCAGAGACGTTGCCTTACTGATTCCAGGGCTCTGGCTTCTTCTTTACAATCCAAAAACAGACCTCAATTTTATCAAGACTTTGCTTTACTCCAAAAGGTGTATCAATGCTGGAAAGTTTTTTTCGAACAGTCAATGAATGGATTGCGGCGTGGACGGCAGCAAAAAAGGGAAAGTCATGAAACCTAAAATATTACTTAGACTTTTAGGCCTATTCTCCTTTAGCACTTCGCCTCACGGCCTTCCAGCATGAAATACTGAAACCATACGGCCTTTGGACTCTTTTGGCTGTTTTTGTCCTGGTCATACTTCACTATGTCATTTTCGGACCCAAAAGGAAGGTATTTTCGAAGGTAAGGATAAAATCCAGCCTCATTGCGTACCGGTATTCGAGGCCTCATACAACCCTAAACAGAAGGACAAGTTTTCAAAAAAATTATAGCGTTACACAAAGGAAAGAATTGATGGAAGAACAAAAAAAAGATGAAATTCGCCAGGAAGTACGCAAAAGATATACAGATATTGCAAAATCCGACTCTGCGCGTTGCAGTTGTTCTCCGTCTTGCTGTACACCGCAGGATCTTTCAATAAAAGATTTATCAGCCAAACTCGGCTATACTTCTCAAGAAATAAATTCAGTACCTAATGGAGCCAACATGGGGGTCGGATGCGGGAATCCTCAAGCAATTGCAATGCTCAAAGAGGGGGAAACGGTTCTGGATATAGGCAGTGGTGGCGGATTTGACTGCTTTCTTGCAGCAAAGCAAGTAAGGGATAAAGGGCATGTAATCGGTGTTGATATGACACCGGATATGATCAGCAAAGCGCGTGAGAACGCTCAAAAGGGAAACTACACGAACGTGGAATTTCGACTTGGGGAGATTGAATACCTTCCTGTCGCTGATAATGCCGTAGATGTTATAATTTCAAATTGCGTAATCAACTTATCGCCGGATAAGTCACAAGTGTTTCGAGAAGCGTATCGAGCCCTCAAACCAGGTGGTCGTTTGGCAATTTCCGATGTCGTTGCAATACAGGAATTGCCCGAAGTTATGAGAAATGACGTTGAAAAATATACCGGCTGCATAGCAGGTGCTGCCACAATTGACGAATTAAAGGCAATTCTTGAACAAGTTGGGTTCGTTAATATTAAGATTCTAATCAACGAAGAAAGTAAAAATTTTATCAAAGACTGGTTCCCTGGAAGCGGAGCGGAAAAGTTCGTAGCATCAGCATTTATTCAGGCCCAAAAATAGGCTTTTCGAGCAAGGTGCTACCTTATCCTGTAGGCCAAAGGGGACGTGTAGGCCAAAGTGTCAATTCTTGAATTCTTCCATATGATGCATCCTCATGTTAACGCATCGTCCATCATTACTATCTATACCCCAAGCTTGATAGAAACTGTAAACGCCGCGACCCTGCCCGTCTATGGTATTTGCCTTGTTGGGCATAGCATACTCATTCCTGGATCATGAGCGATTTATTT
>JAJSZW010000105.1 GCA_030262895.1 Deltaproteobacteria bacterium
CGGGCTGATGTGATCAAGCTACGGGCCACGGCGGATATCTGGCTCTCGGCCTTCAACGAGCGAGAGCGGAACAGCAGCAGCGGCAAGGTCGAACACTTCAAGCTTAAATCCATCCAGGAGATGGCTGCCGTCCGATTTGACCCGCGTCCGATTATGGGCAGGGAGATTGTCTCTGCCCGCCTGTTCCTGCACACCACGCAGACCGATAATCAGCTCCGCTATATCCGAATCTCCACGGTCAATCAGGACTGGGTGGAAGGGAATAGCCGGCGGTCCTATGGTCCTGGGGATGGCGCGACCTATAACTATGCTGACCATGCCGGTCGCAAGCCCTGGGCATGGCCTGGCTCCCAGTTCTGCGACGTGACCTTCTCCTCGGGCCAGAGCCTGAGCAGTTGGGCGGAACGTCGGGAAGAAGGGAGTGGCTGGATCTCTGTAGACGTGAATCCCAAGATAGTCATCGCCATGGCGACAGGCGATACGGACGGGATGGCCGTCATGGACGGCGGAACATACAATCCGTTCAACAATTTTATACACAGCCGGGAGTCCGGTCGTTACGCCCCCTATCTCCTGGTGGAGGTCGGACCCCCAATACGTTTCGTCCCGGAGCCGCCAACCGTGCACATCGGCCCCGATCCGGATCACGCTGACTTGCAGTCCGGGGCCGTCCGCCTTAGGATCCGAAACGACCCTGCGGTGTTTTGCTGGCGGGTAAAAGTCAACGGCCGTAAGCTGGACAGGTGGCAGGTCCCCCACCCGCGGCAAGGGGCATGGGCCGAGTTTTCTATTCCCGGGCTGCCTCCGTCGAGTTCCGCAGAGATCGAGGTGACGGCGGTCTCTCCATCCGGGCACACAAGCCCTCCTGCGAAAGCTTCTACTAAAGCCTCGTCCAGGCTGAGCGCCGAGGTGGAGTTGGGCAGGCTTCATCCCCCGCGCCACATGAGCGAACCTGCATCCTGTATCGGAGCGATGCGGGTCTGGGCACTTCCCTCCCTGGTCAAGCTGAGTCCTCTGCGCCCGGAGTCCCTGCATCCGGATATGGCCCGGAGCGCATCATCCCGTGAGGCCAACGCGGCCTGGGACGGCCGGCAGGTGCATATCTTCGGGATCAGGGGCGAGTATGTGGACTTCCAACTCTGCGTGGAAGCCCTCCAGGACGAGCTACAGGACATCCGTATTTCGCCCGGGCCCTTGCGCGGGCCGCATGGGGCGGTGGTGGAACCGAGTGAGATAGAGCTGTACAAAAACTGGTACACCAAAACCAGACAAGGAATCTGGCAGCCAGCCTATACGGTGCCTGTGAGCGCTAAGGAAAGGTTCTCCATTCCGGACCCGAACAGAGGGATCCGAGACCAGCAGAACCAGACGTTTTCCATTGATGTTTACATTCCCAAGGACGCTGCCGTCGGGACATACATCGGGAAGATCGCGGTTTCAGCCCACGGGGTTCCGGACGTTAATCTTCCTGTCCAGCTTGAGGTCCATGCCCCCCGCATGCCGGACGAGCTGGCCTTCTGGCCGGAAATGAACGCATACAATATCCCAACTCACGTCCAGGACTACTACCTTTTAGCCCATCAGCACCGATGCGTGGCCAACTTCTGGGCCTTTCGGCCGAAGGTTCGCGGACAAGGGGATCAGATGCAGGTCATCTGGAAGGAGTACGACGAACTCGCAGGACCGCTTCTGAGTGGTGAAGCCTTTGATAAAAATCGCCGGGCCGGCCATCCCGTTGAGTGCATGTATCTGCCCTACAAGGACTCCTGGCCCACACCTCTTTCCAGGAAGTCTTATCATTATGACGGACATTGGCCGGGAAAGGGCGAGAGCCGAAAGCATTTAATCGATCACTATCTCAAGTCGCCGTATATTGGAGACGCCCTGAGTCAGAGCTATAAGGGGGCTTTTCTATCCGTACAGCGGCAATTTATCGAACACTTCCGGGAAAAGGGGTGGAATCACACCGAGTTGCAATGCTTCTTTGGGGGTAAGAAAACCCATCGCATCAACTATGGATCCAACATGTGGTGGACTACCGATGAACCCTACCACTGGGGGGATTGGCTGGCCCTGCAGTTCTTCACCGGACTGTGGGCAGATGGCCGGAAGCGGCTCGGAGCTCCTGAGACGCGTTGGGCGGCACGTGCGGACATCTCCAGGCCACAGTGGCAGGGCAATGTCCTGGAAGGCCGTGCGAATACTGTCTATTATGGAGGATTCATCGATGAGCGGACCTACCGCCGGTGCAGGATCCTCAGGGAGGAGACCGGGATTCGGGTTCGGGCGTATGGCTCTGCCGGTGCCCATGACCGAAGCAACACCGAAACCGTGGCCCTGGTCCTGAACACCTGGCTCAATGGGGCCGACGGGTTTCTGTCCTGGTGGACCATTGGCAGTAAACAGTCTCTGGATATTCAGGAGGGGTGCGCTGGCAACGCGCTGTTTGTGCCGGGGGATCGTTTTGGATTGACCGTGGTCGGGGACATGCGGCTCAAGGCCTTTCGCAAAGGGGAGCAGCTCGTGGAGTACCTTGTCCTGCTTAGCGCTGAGCACGATCTGAACAGGCGGCAGCTTAAGCACATGGTTGCCGGAGCCCTCGATTTGCAGGCCGGGAGAAAAGCCGGGGCTTCTGCCGACAACGCGGACGCGCTACGCTTTGGTTTGCTCAAAGCCTGGCAGATCGAGGGGTTGAGGACGGAAATACTGGAACTTCTTGAAAAGTGAGGTATGGATGGCATCCAATCCGCCCCTCCCCCATCAAGAGTGAGGGGGGTTAGGCTGAAATATCAATATATTAGACTCCTTTCCCCCTGGTAGGTTAGGGGTAGTCGGTAAACCAGGAGGATTGCTCTCATGCGAGTTATCAAGCCGTTGAAGAAGGGATACTCAGACCATAGGGACCGTAACTGTTGCGTCCTCGCCATTGTCGGCGACACGCAGGTAGGATTGTGGGTTGTGCGGAGTCTTGCCCGAAACGGGCTCACGGTCCATGCCATTGTCGGGTCGGAGCACGGCCAGGCCGCCCACAGCCGTTTTTCTGCCAGCGCTTGGGTACTGGAATCGGGTCCCAGCAGTACCGGATTTGGTGACGAGATGGAGGAACTGGCCCGGAAGCTTGATGTCGGATCCATTATGCCGGTTTCCGAAGGCTACCACAATGCATTGATTGATATACGCGGCCGCTTCGAGCCCGATATCTACCTATTTTCGCCTTCGCGCGAGTGTTTCGACAAAGCGACGGATAAGGACTACATGCAGTCCCTATGTAGCGAACTGGGCGTTCCCGTTGCGCGCGGCATGCGACTCGACCAACTCATGACAGATGGAAAGGGTAATGCTTTGTGTTTCCCCCTGGTCTTGCGAACGAGAAAACAGAACATCAAGGGTGGAAAGGCTCCCTGGAAGGCTGCCTATGCCGAGACAGAAGAGCAACTCTACAAACTTTACGAGCAGGTCAAAGACTTCGCGGATAACGTGATTGTGCAGGAATACCACCCTGGCGTGGAAGACCACGTCCAGATTCTTATGCACGAAGGTAAGCCGTTTATGGTGGGAGACTACGTCGGTGAGCACCACATGCCTCTGGCCGGGGGTGTGACTGTGCAACGCGTGAGCTGCCATCACGAAGGGCTTGTAGCCGATGCCGTGAAGTTGCTCAAGGCTTTGAACTGGCAGGGAATTGGAGGCGTCCAGTTTCATTACGATCCTGAGAATGGCAAACACATCTTTCTTGAAATCAACCCGCGCTTTATCGGTGGACTGCCAACGGTGATCATGGCGGGCTTTGAGGCGTCATTTCTCCTCTGGCAAAGTCATTTTGAACCCGAAAAAATGCGCAAAAGCAATTACCGTCTCGGGCTGCGAACACGAATTCTCGGAGGCGACGCGAATTGGATGTTTGGCATGACTCGTGGTGACCAACTCCCTCCGGGGCAGAAACGCATAGGGAAGCTCAGAACAGTAGCTACATTCCTCTGGAATTTCGGCCCGTGGACGCGGGACGACTCGTTCCTGTGGAATGACCCAAAGCCGTTCTTTGTCGACTTTCGGCAGATGGTCAAAAAGCTTGGATCACAGGCGTTTGACATTATCGGGAATCCCGAGTAATCGGAAAGAGAAAAATAATTTATGATATGAAACAAGGCATTTTTATTACCTTTGATGTGGAGTGCAGCATGGGTGGCGCCTGGGGCAATCCTTTACTCAAGCCGATTTCCCCACGTCTAGGGATGATGGGCGAGTATGGGAACCAGTCGTTTGGTGTCCCGATGATTTGTGACATACTGGACCGCCATGACCTCAAGGCTACGTTTTTCCTGGAGCCGTTTAACGACGAGCTTGGATACCCTGGTGAGACCGAACCAGTGTGCCGGTTCCTTGTTGACCGCGGGCAGGATGTGCAACTGCACGTTCACCCCAACCATGTCCACTACGGGCTTCACATAGCGGGCAAGCCGTACATCCGGACCGACCAGATTGCCAACCTGTCCCAGGACCGGCAGAGAGCGATGATGACCGATGGCGCCCGGCGCATTGAGCAGTGGACCGGCATCAGGCCCATCGCCTTTCGCGCGGGAAACATGGGCGCGTCCGAGCAGACGCTGAAGATCTTGCCGGATACCGGCATATGGATCGACAGCAGCTACACCTTTCCTTATGCCGGGGGGCAGTGCCGGTTTCCTAAAGGAGAGCCCTACAACGGGTCGAAGTGGTACTGTGATGTTCTGGAGGTGGCGCTGTCGGGATTTCAGCAAACAAAGCTGCCCGGCCTGCATCCCTCCAAACCCGTCGATTTGATGGGCTCTTCGTTCGAGGAGTGCCGCGATGCCGTGCGTATGATCTGTGATGCCGGCGCGGACGCGGTGTTGATCCTGCACAGCTTCAGCCTGTTCAAGGTAAGAGATGTCCAGTATAACGGTGGCAGGCTGAACCGGATAGTTACGCGGCGGTTCGAGCGCTTTTGCCGGTGGCTGGCCGCCAACCGTGCGACGTACCCGGCACGAACATTCGCCGAATTGGGGCGGATGGTTAAAGAAGATGGGTACGAGCCCAAGACTGTGGAACCCTGCATGATCCGGAGGCCGCTACGGGCGCTGACACGCAATGTGGTGCAGGTGTTGAATAACTTTTACTGGTTTTAGAATTCAGATATGCACCGCAGAGACGCAAAAAACGCAGAGAAGAGATATTATTTTCTCCTGCCGTTGTGTTTTTTGTGCCTCCAGCGAAGCGGGCGGTGAAATCCAGTCTTAAAAAGGTGAATTATGATTCCGTTTATCGCCAGAAATATTTTCAATTTCCAGGAACTGCTTTTAGGTCGCCCGAGCTTTCGGATTTTACGCGAGCTCAACAAGAGCCAGTGGTGGCCGCGCGAGCGGCTCGATGCGTCGCGCCTTCAGCGGCTGAAACACATCGTCCGTTTATCCTATGAGCACACGGCCTACTGGCGTGAGGTAATGGATAAAAATGGTATCCGGCCTGCCGACATCCGATCGCTGGACGATCTGTGTAGATTCCCTCTGCTGGAAAAACACACGCTCAGGGAGCGGCGCGAAGAAATGGTTTGGCGGGAGGAAGGCAAGCGTGTGCAGCTCGTTCGGACAAGCGGTTCGACGAACGAGGCTCTGGAATTCTATACTTCTTCGACCCGCGAAGCGCATATCAATGCCGCCCGCATGCAGGGACACGAGTGGGTCGGAATCCGTCGAGGCGACAAGGAGATGTATTATTGGGGATCGCCCGTCGAACTCAGCAAGCAGGATCGCATTAAGCGCTTCCGAGACTGGTTGATCAACGACGGGCTGACCAATGGTTTTGAGGTCACACCGGATCGGATCAAGAAGTATTATCAACACTGGCTCAACTGGCGTCCCAGGTGTTTGTTTGGGTACCCCAGCACCTTTGTGCTTACCGTCACTATATGCCGGTCGCTTGATCTCGATCTCACAAAGCTCAAGTCGCGGGGACTCCACGCGATCGCAACTACCAGCGAGATGCTCTCGGATATAGATCGGCAGCTCATCACTGAGGGCTTCGGCGTGCCGGTGTACGATTCCTATGGGTTGCGCGAGGCCGGGTTGATCGGGCACGAGTGTGAGTACCAGACTATGCACTGCATGGATGAGCAGGTGATTCTCGAGACGGTCGATCCTGAAACGCTAAAACCGACTGATGGCGAGGGTGAACTGGTTGTGACAAACATTGTCGGCCCAGCATTTCCAATCATCCGATACCGCACAGGCGACATTGTCAAGCTATCGAGAGAGGCATGTCCGTGCGGCAGATTTCTGTCAAGCATCAAGATCAGCGGAGGACGGGCTGTCGAATTTGTTGTCACCAAAGCGGGCAAGTGGGTGGTGGGGTATTCCTTTATCTACATAGCTCGTTCGGTCAAAGGGATCGTAAAGTTCCAGGTCATCCAGGACAAGATCGGAGAAATCCGGATCCGCCTTGCGGTCGATGAACGGTTTCCACACGATGGCGTTGAGCAGGTAAAGGCAAAGGCAGCCCAGCGCTTGGGGGGTGACGACGAAATCATCGTGGAAATTGTGAATGACATTCGTTCTGCCCCTTCCGGCAAATACCGGCCGGTCATCAGCAAGGTGGCCGAAGAGCTGTACCGGAAACGGGCATTTGACGCATAAGCGCTAACTTAAGCTGCGAGATAGCCTTCCTTGCCTGACAAAAAAAGTCGCGTTCTGCAAAGGTCTTTTAACGTGTACTCATAATCTGCGACATCGCTCCTTCGTTCTTAACACCGCCAATCCAGCATGCTCGACAGCGTCGTTCGAATCGTCTTTTCACCGGCCATTCGCGATCCACGGCGGCGGATTCTCGCCTTCAATGCCTGGGTTACCTTCTTGAACCGGATTTCCACCTGCACTGGGTGATCAAATGTGAATAACTTCATCTCGGTGATACGCTCAACCGCCTGGCGTATACTCGCATAAATTTCCTCTTCCGCTACTGCCGGGTGTTTACTGCGAGCGCAGTTTCGGCCAAGTCCCTGCTTGGTGGCGACGGTCTCGATCCAGGGCATGAAGCGTAGCGCTTCATTGCAGCCATGATCGTCACTGGCGAGAAAGATAAGCGGCACGCCGAATTCGCCTGCCACCGAAGCGTCCAGGGCAATCTCGCCAACCGTGTGTCCGTTCACGCGAATTGCCTGGTACGTATGGGGACTGTATGTGTGCGCCAGCACGGCATTTGGTGTTCCCTCCATCGCGTGGTAGCCAATCATCAGCACGCCGGCGAATGTTTTATCCACTCCGGGAAACCGCCGGCCAAAGCCAGTGCCCAGCATAACTTCACATCGCCGGTCCAGACGATCAAACACGAGGTTGGCCCCGAGGCCGTGGTTGTCCCAGACAACGACGTGCTTTGCGCCGGCATCGAATAGCGCACGAGCGGCGGCATCAGTTTCGCGCGTGGCCTGTTCCCGCGCAAACGGCATGTCGCGCGAAAAACTCAGCGCTTTGCTAGGGTCGCCCACCACGCACGCTGGTCCGTCACAGTCAACTGCAATCATGAATTTCATGTTTGCTTTACCTTTTATCCTTTGTATTTATTCGAGACCTTTGCAAAACGCCCTCTTTTGCCCAATTTTGGCGTAAGACTCAAATTTTAAGCCTCGAAATACTCAATGTATTCCTGCATTTAAAATTTTCGCCTTCCTTGAACTTGAACAAAATTGAACATTTTGCAAAGGTCTCTATTCGAGATTAAACTAAAGAAAGCCTCCCAAATGTGAAGCGATTAAGGCTCAAAAGGGAGTCTTTCGATGAAAGACATTCAAAGCCTAAACTACACGAGCTGGAAACGCAACGCCGAAATTAGGCAAAAGAGGCGTTTTTCAAAGGTCTCAATGTGCAACCCACCGGTGGATTATGAAGCTCAGGTTATTGACCATTTTGGGCATGTTGTATGGCGTCATGCTTGTCTACGCCAGTCTCATGCCATTCGATTTCGTCCTCGGCGAACATATTGGACACCAAATCCACCGTTTCTGGAGCTACTGGCCCTTTAATCACACAGCGCGAATCAGCGGATCGGATGTTGTGAGCAACCTGGCGCTGTATGTCCCCCTGGGGTGGCTCATCACGGTACGCTGTCGGCTCGGTGGTGTCAGGGTCTATCTGTCACTGATGATCGCAGTATTGATCTGTTCAACTGTGAGCGCCTGTGTGGAACTGGCGCAGATTACCACGCTCTCCCGTACATCAAGCGCTGCCGACTGGTTGTTGAACACAATCAGTGGATGCTCCGGCGCGACCGCGGGAGCCATTTGCGGGAAGGGGCTGTGGGTTGGCGGAATCCAATGGCTTCGAAGATGCTGGAACACCCGACCAGTCGATATCGCGACGTTGGCGCTCATGGGTTTGCTATCGGCGGATGCCCTGGCCCCATACATACCCACGATTCTGCTCAAGCAGGTATGGCATAGTCTGAAACGTTCGCATTTCGATATAGTGGGCGGGCTCGCGTTGCATCCGTGGCATTGGTGGGTGGTTACGAGAGTGTTGGTTTATGCAGTGTTGACCATGCTGCTTGCTGCCTGGGGAGGACAAAAGCCAGATCTGAAGCGATGTATCCGCGCTGCTGCCATGGCAGCATGTTTTGCGCTGAGCCTGGAGCTTGCAAAACCAATGATCGTTTCCCGTACGATCAACATGGCAAACGTGTTGACCAGTTGGTCCGGCTGCTTCGTGGCGGTTTCGGTTGGTGCGTTTTTCGCGAGCAGGGTGGCCACGCACAGGAAGCTGGGTTTAGCGATTGCGGCGCTTCTGACGTACCTGTTCTACCTTTGGTGGATACCGTTCAACTTTGTCTGGGACCCGGAGCTATTTCGTAAAGAGGTGCCCTCGCCGGTCGAACTGCTTCCGTTCTATCACTACGCGATGGGGGCAAAGCTCAATCATGTAAGACTGTTTGTGCAAAGCGTGTTTCTTCAGGGAATTTTGGTGTACCTTTTGCGCTTGCGGTTTGGGTGGTTCGAGGGTGCCGGTACCAGAATTGCTCTTGCGGCCATATTCGCAGGAGCCTTGGGGTTGTTGCTGGAGGGAGGGCAGATATTCCTCCCGTCCAGAACGCCATCGGTAACAGATATTTACTGTTTCGCCCTCGGAGGCGTGTTGGGGGCCTGGATCCGCCGCCCAACACATGCTCTATCCGCGAATAGTGAATTCTTTCTGTAAAGCGAACCAGCGATATGACCACTCCCAAACCCAGAAAAATCCGTTTTGCTGCTGTTGGTGACCTTCTGCTCACTGCTAAACCGTGCGGTGCCGGCCCTGGACGAGGATTGGAGGCGCTTTCGGATGGCGTGCTGAAACTATTCGCGTCATGCGATATTGTCTTCGCCAATCTCGAGTGCACATTGGCTGGCTGTGAAACGGTCCCAACTGAACCGCGCGTCGTGTCGACTGAAAAGCAGATACAGTCCCTGCGTAATGCAGGCATTGATGTTGTCACGCTGGGTAATAACCACACGTTCGATTGTCTGGATGAGGGCTTCCACCGTCTGAGCGGCGTGTTGACAGATCTGGGAATCCCGTGGTGCGGCGCGGGCCTCAACATTGCGGAGGCGTTTCTGCCTGCAATCGTGGAGGCTCACGGGGTAACGCTGGCCTTTCTTGGCGTGGTAGACAAATCGAGTGGTCCGCTCCGCTTTGCAGGTGAATCGACAAGCGGCGTTGCACCTCTCGATACCGGAAGGGTCTGCAGCATTATCAAAGACCTTCGCTATAAAGTAGATCACGTGATCGTCTCACCCCACTGGGGCGAGGAACGCTTCAGGGTTCCCTCGCTGGAACAGATCAAGCAAGCCCGTGCTTTCGTGGATGCCGGTGCCTCCATGGTTTTGGGGCACCACCCGCACGTGCTCCAGGGCATGGAGCTTTACCACAGAGCCCCCATAGCTTATTCATTGGGGAACTTCATAGCGAATAATGTGTATTGGACGGACGGAAATTACCTCACCTGGAGCCGGTTCGAGCGTACCGGATGCGTTCTCGTCGCAGAATTGGACTCCAACGGCATTCAGGGCGTTCAACAGATCCCAATATTCGACGACGGCGAGACGGTTTGTATCGAGAAATCCGGATGGGGATATCGCTGTCTTTGCAAGGTCAATCGTTTCCTGGCTCGGGGCGTTACGCCAAAACGATACAGACGCGAAGAATTCCGCATTCATACGATCAAACCCATCCTTTCGCACCTGAGATGGTCGGAATTGCGACGGACCCGCCCCAAACACATCCGCAAAGCCATGCAACTCCTGCTTCAAAAAGGAAAGAAGTGCGAGACATCCATAAATAAGCAAATAACTTATAACCTTTAAGTGTTCTTTGCAATGGCTTCCCATAAATTTCAGGGTGTGTAGTTAGCCGTTCCTCGATAGCTCTTTTGATTCTGTTCCTATTTTTGACATCAATTTTAGGCAGGTCAGATTTTTTAACGTTCGGATGATACTTGAGTTTGTATATCATAGCTTTTCAAGAGCTTTTCAAGAAATCAGGATATTAAGACCATATATCATTGTGTGATAGCGCCTTAGAGTCATCCCAGGATTTTTCTCTTTTCTCTGCAAATGCGGAAAGGGTGATGACCTCTTCAATTTCCAGGGCCTCCTTAAGCAGGTCCCTAACCTTGGCGGACAATGAAACATTATCCTTTTCTGCCAAAAGTTGGACATTTTGGTAGAGAAAATTGTCCAAGACTACGTTTATACGCGGGTTTTGAGCCGGCATGGTTTTTTTCCTCCTCTTTATATTAAATTTAAATGTAACAGTAGTGACACACCATATCAAACTAAAAAAGAAAGATAGGGCAGGTCTTCATTCTTGAGAGATCCCCTTGTAATGATTGAAGGGTAATTTTTCAAAATCTGATATTTGCAGATCTGGAGAAATTAAAAGGGAATCAGGAGCATCTTCCAAATCATCTGTTTTTTCGATAAGATTCTGAAGCTGTTGTTGTAATGTTTCCGCTTCTTTTTTATACGGATGCTCTATGTTTAAGGATATAGCTTTTTTAAGACTGGACATAGCGGCCGATGTGTCTCCCATGGCGTATAAGACCTTACCTATGTGAAAGTGAATCAAAGGGTTGTCTGGCGCCTTGTTAATGGCTTCTTTTAGAATCCACAATGCCTGGTTAAAAAAGTTTTTTTTGTAATAAGCCCATCCAAGAGTATCAGCTATTGATGGATCATGGGGACGATATTCATGGGCGGTTTGAGCAAGAGTAAAGGCTTTATCAATATTTATATCTTGTTCCAGATAAAGCCATGCTAAATTATTGGCCAGATATACAGACTTTGGATTTTTTGCAATACCTGTTTCAAGCGTAGAAACGGCTTTATTAATTTGACACTTCTGGTTGTAAATATATGCCAGCTCTATATAGGCCTCAGAGAAATCAGGAATATGTTTAATACAGGCTTTTAATATTTTCTTTGCTTCATCTAACTCCTGTCTTTTTTTATGAATTGCTGCCAGCCTGAGGTAAGAAGTCACCAAATCCGGCTTAAGAGCAATTGCATTTTTAAAACTCTCCTTTGATTTCTGCATATTATCTAATGCAAGATAAACTTCCCCAATGACGTGATAAAGATATCCGTTTTTTGGCACATTTTTTATAGTTTTTTCAAAGATGTGCTTTTCCTCCTTAATTTTTCCTGCCTTTATAATAAAGCGTGCATACCTGAGTGCTGCATCCGCCAGGTTAGGATGGTCTGCCAGCAAGGTGCTGTAAAGTTTTATTGCCTCTTTGATATGATTAGACTTTTCTGCGGTCATGGCCATGAAATATAATGGTGCAAAAGCCTGAGGATGCAACTGTCCGGCGGTTATAAAATTTGCCATCGCTTTATCATATTTTTCCTGAGCAAGTTGTGCATTCCCTTTAATCATATATGCCCGAAAATTTTCAGGTTCTTAACACACACCCTGCTTGCTGGCAAGATGGGTTTGACCTCCTGACATATAGGCAAGTCCTAACATATAATGGCCAAGTGAAATATTTGGTTTAACTTCCACAAACGACTTATACTGGCTTATTGCGAAGATATGCTTTTTTGTAATAAGATGGTATTTTCCTTTAAGTAAATATAGCTCCGGATCAAATGTGTTTTCCTTTGAAAGTTCATCAAGAAGTATTTGTGCTTCATGCGTTTTGTTTTGAAAAAGCATGATTTCTACCAAAAGCTTCTTAACATTTCTGTTGTCAGGTGCTTTTTTTAAAATATCATTTATTATTTGAACAGCTTCTTCATATTTACGGGTATCATAATAAAACTCTGCCAGAATTTTTTGAAGACAAAGGTCTTCAGGTTCCAGGCGCACGGCTTTAAGGAGG